>JANLQI010000233.1:0-12815 GCA_031367705.1 Saprospiraceae bacterium
CCCTGTTCAACGCCCGGGCCAACCGCAAAGTGGGCCCCCACAGCTTCGACAACGAGGCCGATTTCCTTTTCGCCTTCTCCCAAACGACCGATTGTCGTCCCGCAACAAGACGTCCAAAACCTCTATAAACTGAATAATTCATCATACAGAAATAATATGGCACATAAAACGCCTTGACTTTAACCTTAAATTGCTCAAAAACCCAACCCAATGCAGCAGAAAGATAAAAAACGACCTGCGCCCAAAAGATAAAAGTATATAAACTCGTCCATGCGCCCCCCCTCAGTATCAACTGCCAATTGAGGACAAAAATCAAGGGCAATGCCAAAGGAGCAAGCGTCCAGCGCAACACGCGATGAGAAATGTATTGAAAGGTTAGAACGCCATATTTAAATGGATTGAGCAAAGAACGCAACCGCCAAACTGCTTGCAAACCACCTGCTGAAATACGAATTTTGCGTTTCAATTCCTCTTTGACATTGGCAGAATGTCCTTCAACGGCATAAGCCTCTGATTCGTAAACGATTTTATAGCCCTTTTCAGCGATACGCATCGTCATCACAAAGTCCTCAATTAAGGTGTCTTTTTCAACAGGTTGATACAACTCTGTACGCAAAGAGAACAATTCACCCGCCGCACCGACAGCAGAATAAAGTTCCGAATCCCATTTTTTCAAAGTTGACTCATACTTCCAATAGATGCCCTCGCCTGCCCCACTGGCTTCGCCAGACATTTCAACGCGTTTTTCACCTGCCACAGCACCCACCTTTGGGTCTTGGTAGTGACGGACTATTTTTTTAATGGCATCCGCATTAATATCGGTATTGGCATCTGTAAAAACAACGATAGGCGTTTTGACAAAAGGCATGACACGCTCAACAGCCGCAATTTTGCCACGCCGTTCAGGTTGATGAAAAAGTTCGATATGGTACCCCTCAGTATTATTGAAGTTCATGATGCGGTCTGCCGTGGAATCATCAGAACCGTCGGTGACAAAAAAGAAATGAATTTTATCTTTCGGATAATCCAAAGCAAGCGAATTGCGTATTTTATCTTCAATCCACTGTTCCTCGTTGTAGGCCGCGACTAAGAACGTCACTTCAGGCTCATTATACTGTTGAGGAACGAAATCTCGATTTTTTCGGGAAGGGTATGCCAGCGCTGATTTGGATTTTTTTTTCTTGCTCTTTACGAGGAATCCCAATAGGATACCATAACCCACGTAGCTGTAAAAGACGATAAAAATGAGTAGCCAAAAGGCTGAAGAAAGGATAGAAGTCATCTAAATTTGAGTTTTCTCTATATTATTAATGAAATTGTGTGACAAATAAGGGATTTATCAGACAAAGTTAGCCCGATTTAAAGGAATCGCAAAAGAGAAACCAAAATTTTGATTGGCTTCCACGATTTATTTTCGCTACGACTATTTTCATTTTTTTTGTGACACCAAAATATGTTAATAAAATGTAAATATGTGATTCACTAAACAAAACAGATAGTTTAAATATAATTTGAAATCAAAATCTGTTCCATACCTCTACATTTACAAACAATTGTATATCAGTTATTTATCAGAAACAAAAAAAACTACTTTAAACAAAGTGTCATTTTTTAATGAAAATTTGTTACAAAAAGCCATTTTTGTCGTCTCAAAAACATGACATCTAATTTTATGAGAAGTAAAAAAATGTGACTTAATTTCGGACAAATACTTGCAATAAATATAGAATGGCGTAACTTTGCAAACAGAAAAGCGATAAAGCGATTGTATTGATAACAAATACCTCCCAAATACAGTCACTACTAAATTTGCTTTTAGCTTGTCAATTAGGTTAAACATCATATTTCGTACATACTTTTGAAAACCGTTTTCTATGAAGATGACTTATAAATCATTTCAAATCAACTCCCTGTCTTAATCTTTAAGGTCATTTCTTAGAACGTTTTCTGTTTGTCTGTTTTCTATAAAATATTACGCTATTAAACAAAACTTAGATAAAATTTAGGCATTATTTGCAAATTACAAACTATGAACTGACTATGCGAAAAGCAAATATTCTAATAATTGAAGATCATGATGCTGTGCGTCTTCTTCTCGGGCTAACTTTTAAAAAACAATTTACCGTTGTCACTAAACGAGATGGCTTAGAAGGATTAGCGTGGCTTGCTGCTGGCAATTTCCCAGACCTTATTATTTTAGATATGCAAATGCCTCGTTTGAATGGTATTGGTTTTCTTCGCCAACTAAGATCAAGCGGCATGTTCAACCAAATACCCGTATTAGCCGTTTCAGGCAACAACGATGCCAATGAAAATGCTGAACTTTTCGACCTTGGTATTTTAGATTTTATTCCAAAGCCTTTTAATCCAACTTTGCTTTATGAGAAAGTAAAAATGATTGTTTCAAATAATCAAAAAATACAGTCTGCTCAATAAGCAAACTCAGATGCTAAACAAGAACAACAAACTTATAATTTTTTTACCGAAACGCGAACAAACGTAATATGACTCAAACTCTACCAACGCTTAGCTTGTCTAAATCAAAAGAGCTTTATTTGCTCAATGCCCCCTGCACAACGGCAGAATTTACATCCCCTTTCACCAGTTACGATGTTCGTAATGTTATAGGTGCTACTGTTGAAATACATTTAAATCGTTTATTGTCTATTTCAAGGGAGCAAGATGTGCCTTATGGTATCATTGCCGATTTCACGTTATTGGCGCAAAATGACTTTCATTTTGTCCGTTCTTTCAGAAAAAATTTGCTGACATCAAGTGTTCCAATTATCGGCATTACACGTCAAAACAAAGCCTGTGACTTACAAAGAGCCTTACAAGCAGGTGTTGATGATTGTTATCAAATGCCCATTGATTGTCAATGTCTAAGAGAGCGTATGGAATTTTTGCATCTCAACAAATCACATTTAGATGGAGCCATTGACGAGACTTCTGACGAATTAAACGTCAAAATTTCGCCTTTAAAACGATTAATAGACATAATTGGTTCTGTTTTCGCTATTTTCGTATTTAGTCCAATATTTATATTAACAGCTCTTTTGATTTTGATAGAATCACGAGGGCCTATCATTTACCGCTCTAAACGCAGTGGAACAGGGTATTGCGTGTTTGATTTTTTCAAGTTTCGTTCTATGTACCGCGATGCCGATACACTTTTGGATGAGATGCAAGATATGAATCAATATCAAGAAGAAGATGCGGCGTTTATGAAAATTAAAAATGACCCACGTATCACGCGAGTTGGTCGTTTCATCCGCAAAACGAGTATTGACGAACTCCCTCAACTGTTCAATGTCTTGTTAGGAGATATGTCTCTTGTTGGCAACCGCCCTTTACCGCTTTACGAAGCAGAATTATTGACAAAAGACGATTGGGCTTTTCGTTTTATCGCTCCTGCTGGTATGACAGGTTTGTGGCAAATAACGAAACGGGGTTCAAACGACATGTCTGCCGAAGAGCGTATTAATTTAGATGTGACGTATGCCAAAAACCATTCGTTTTGGTATGATTTAAAAATAATGTTGAAAACACCTTTTGCCATCATTCAAAAAGAAGATGTATAACAGTTAGGTTATCAATGACTTACCAAGTAAAAAACTTAGACAAGCCGGTTGTTTCAACAAAACAGCCGCTTATCTCCCTCATAACAGTTAACTACAACGGGTTGGATTTGACAGTCGAACTCTTAAATTCAATCCGAAAGTTAACTTATTCGAATCTCGAAATTTTTGTCGTTGACAATGCCTCCCGCGAGAACCCTCAATCTTATTTAGCGCAGCATTACCCCGAAGTGCATTTCATTAGGTCAGAACAAAACTTAGGTTTTGCAGGTGGCAATAATTTAGCTGTTCGACAAGCAAAAGGCGATTATGTGTTTTTTGTGAACAACGATGCTGAAATTACTGAGGGGTGTCTTGACCGTTTGATTTCACTATTTGACCAACACCCAAAAGCGGGTATGGTGTCGCCGATGATTTGTTATTTTAATGAATCTAAGTCTGCCGAAGCTGATTTAATACAATATGTCGGTATGACGCAAGTACACGCGTTGACAGCTCGAAACAGCACAGTTGGCGAAAAAGAATTGGACAAAGGACAATTTTCCAAACCACAACAAACGGCTTATGGACATGGTGCCGCCATGATGGTTAGACGAGAAGTGATTGAAAACATAGGTGTTATGTTTGAAGATTTCTTTTTATACTACGAAGAACTGGATTGGTGTGAACGTATAAGACGAGCGGGTTTTGAGATTTGGGTAGAACCCAGCGCAAAGATTTATCATAAAGAATCGGCAACAGTTGGAATGATGTCAACCATGAAAACCTATTATCTGAATCGCAACCGCATTTATTTTATGCGGCGCAATTTTAAAGGTTTATCTTTCATTGGTTTTTCTTTGTTTTTAACCTTTGTAGCGATACCAAAAAATATTTTACTGTTTTTACTGAGGGGCCAGTTCAACCACGCCAAAGCATTTTTGAAAGCCATTTTTTGGAATATAAAAACCAAATAACAATTTTTAAGATTTATAAGGTACTAACAAACACAAATTTACGAACACGCACTTAACAAACACGCTATGACAACCATTATTATGTATGCCTTTTTGGGCATGGCAAGCATCCTTGCCTTCTTTTTAGTCCTTCCTTTTTTGACAACGGTAGCAGGATTGTTTACCAAAGACAACCTTACGTCTATACTGAGGGGTCGTATTTTGAAACATTACGACTATGCCAATATCATTACCGCCTATGGTAATGTCGATATCGCCAAATCTTTGGTGCAGTCGCTCCTCGCTCAAACCCACACAAACCACCATATTTACTTAGTGGCGGATAAGGCTGATGTCTCAAATTGGCAAATAAAACATGAGAAATTGACGGTTTTGACACCTGAATCGGCTTTAAATTTGAAGATAAAATCCATCATTTATGCGACCGAGCGTTTCGTCCGCAAACATGACTTTACTGTTATCTGGGATGCCGACAATCTTGCACACCCATACTTTTTAGAGCGTATCAACGAACGTGCAAATGCGGGTTACAAAGCCATTCAAGGACAACGCACAGCTAAAAATTTGGACAACAAAATGGCGGCTGCGGACTCACTCGGTGAGTTTTACAAAAACTATATTGAGCGTTTTTTGCCGCCACGTTTGGGCAGTTCGACGGTCATTTCAGGAAGCGGCATGGCTGTTGAGCAACAATTATATAGCTCATATTTGTACTGCAACGAAATTCAAGAAGGGCAACACCTTTGGAAAAAAATGATGCAAGAAGATAAAATTCTTCAAAATCACATCATTCGCGCTCATGAACAAATCATTTACGAAAAAGAAGCCATTTGTTATGATGCAAAAGTAACCAATGCGAAGCAAGTAGAGACACAACGCAGTCGTTGGTTGTTCTCTTATTTCCAAAATTTGCCGAACTCAACAGGTTTTGTAGCCAAAGGTTTTTTCACAGCCAATTGGAATATGTTTTTCTTTGGACTCATCACTGTTGCACCGCCTTTGTTCATCATGGTTGGTTTTTCAGGTCTTATTTTCTTGTTAGGTCTGTTCATCAATGTAAATATATCGGCTTTGATGGCAGCCTGCGGATTGATTTTTGTTGCCAATATCTTTTGGACATTGTCATTGTCGAATGCACCGAGAGCTGTCTACAGTTCACTTTTAGCCATTCCAACCTTTGTTTTCAATCAATTTTCAGGTTTGTTTAAGATGGCTAATCCAAATAAAAACTTTCAACATTCAGAGCATAAAGTGACCGTTTCGATTGAAGACGTTTTAAAATAATGAAAAATATTTTGCGTATCTCGTTGCTCTTCAATGCATTTTGCTTGGGCTGCTTATTATTCGCTTTGATAAAAATAGGCAGCCCTCGTTATCTTTATCAATTGATTAAATATCGAGGCAACGGAATTGTGAGTCTAAAAATAAGCAAAACAAGTCATTTGAATACGCTACTCATTCCAGAAGGAAAAATCATCATGCTTGGCAATTCCATTACGGCTGAATGCGAATGGGCTGAATTGATGCAAAATCCCGACATCCTCAATCGAGGAGTCATTGCAGACGGCACAGGTGATATCTTAGAACGCCTCGACCCTATTATCGCAGCAAAACCGAAAAAAGTATTTCTACTCATTGGTGTCAATGACCTCCTGTTCCTCCCCCTCAGTAAAATTCAAGGTTTTTATGAAAAAATAGTGTCGCGAATCGTCACCGAAACGCCACCGACACAACTCTATTTGGAAAGCATTCTACCGATTCACAACGATTTACGGCGGAATGGCATGAAAAATGAAGACATTGATACGCTCAATAAAGCGATTGAGCAAATTGCGAAAAAGCATCAAGCGACCTTTATTGACCTCAATTCAAAATTTAAAAATACTGAGGGGTCATTGCGCACAGAATTTTCACACGATGGCATTCATTTAAACGGTGAAGGTTATTTGCTTTTTAGAGATATTTTACAAGCCTATTTAAAGTAAAGTTGACCACTGATTGGACTGACGCGACTGGTTTTCACTGATTTTTCTTTTTAGATTCTTTCAGAATGACAAGAAAAATCAGCGCAAATCAGTCGAATCAGCTCAATCAGTGGTCAAAAAAAATCCATCATACTATGGTTTTCAACAGCATTGTATTTACCATTTTTATATTTCTGTTTTTTCCAACCTATTGGATGCTCAAAGGTCGGGCGCGTATGTGGGTTTGCCTCATTGCATCCTATATTTTTTATGGCTGGTGGGACTGGCGATTCTTAGGTATCGTCGCATTTACGACTGTTTTGGACTATACATTAGGCATTTTGATTGAAAATGCGGAAAATGAAGAGGCGAAAAAGAAGCGACTCGTTTTCATTTCAGTATTGGCAAATTTAAGCTTCTTAGGATTTTTCAAATATTTCAACTTCTTTGCGGATTCGTTTGTCAAAGTGTTGACTTCTGTGGGCATGCAACCAAACTGGCATACGTTGCACATTATTTTACCAATCGGCATATCATTCTATACATTCCAATCCATGAGTTATACGATTGATGTGTTTAGAAAAGAAATCAGAGCCGAACGTGATTTTTTCCGTTATGCGACCTTTGTTTCGTTTTTCCCACAACTCGTGGCGGGACCCATTGTACGTGCAAAGCAGTTTTTACCCCAATTTCAAACGGGCGACAAACGATTTAATTCAGCACGGTTTACTGAGGGGTTGGCACAAGTGCTGTGGGGTTTTTTCAAAAAAGTAGCCATTGCGGATTCTGTTGCGCCTTTTGTTGACCAAATCTTTTCATTGCCTGGCAATTTCAGCTCCTTGTCTTGCTTAATTGGTGTGGTTCTATACTCTTTCCAAATATATTGCGATTTTTCAGGCTACTCAAATATCGCTTGTGGCATTGCTCAAATGCTGGGTTTTGACTTTCCGTGGAACTTCCGAACGCCTTATTTTTCAAAAAACTTTTCAGCGTTTTGGACACGTTGGCATATCTCCTTGTCTTCATGGTTGCGTGATTACCTCTATATTACACTCGGCGGCAATCGCGGCGGAACGTTTATGACCTACCGCAATTTGATGCTCACGATGGTCATTGGCGGTTTATGGCATGGTGCGAGTTGGGCTTTTATCTTTTGGGGTTTCCTGCACGGCTCGTATTTGGTAATTCAAAGATTGATTGCAGCCCCCCTCAGTAAAATCGAGCAAAAATTACATATTCCAAAGTGGTTTGTCTCTACATACAGCATAGCCATCGTCTATTTTTTCACTTGTTTTGCTTGGATATTCTTTCGGGCAAAGGATTTTGCAACCGCCAAACAAGTCATTTCAAAAATTGCCAGTCTCGAAGGTTTTAGTTGGCATACGGTTTTAGACAAATTTCTCGTCATCAAAGCGGTTATTTTGATTATGATATTACTGACGGCTGAAATATTGAACAATAATGTCAAAAACTTACAAACACTCGCTGTTGAAAACCCTGTTTTCCGTGTAGCGGCTTTTGCAACATTGGTTTTATTAGTTGCGTTTTTTGGCACTTTTTCAGCCAGTGCGTTTATTTATTTTCAATTCTAATTCATTGATTATCAAGCTCAAATGACGAAACTGATTTTTTTATTCACGCTTTTGGTGTATATTTGTCAGCAATAACAGGCGGTGTTTCTAACGCAGAAATTCGCCAACAATTAATCGAAATTAAAAGTAAAACATCAAGTTCAGAAGTTATGGTTGATACAGAACGTTTTCTCGCAGAACTTAAAGAAGAAGGTCAAATAATTGGCCGGCAAGAAGGTCGTCAAGAAGCTGAAGAAATCTTAGTTTTGGATATTTATAAAAAAACAGGATGGGCAACTAATCAAATTTCCGATATTACAGACCTTTCACCTGACTATATTCAATCTGTTATTGATAAATTTGAAGAAAAGAATAGGCAATAATTCTTGAAATTGCACCTAAATACTGAGGGGGTATGTCGCACATGATTTGTGCAACATACCCCCTCAGTATTTCTATGAAAATCCTCAATAATTGAATTTAACAAATAGAAAGAATTTAATAATCTATATGTATTGCTTTTTTAAAACAAAAGTTATACTTTCGTATTAGCAAGTAAAAATGGCTTTTTTTTACTTACTTTGCTTGTAAAAAAGCCATTAACATGGTACATATAGAAATCTAAATATAAATCCACGCTTAGAAATCTATATGTGTCATTTTATCCGACTCAAATATGAAGACGCATTTTAGCATAAATTTTCTTGAAACAAGTACGGAGACGCTTCGTGCTATCGCGCATCCTATCCGCATCGCTATCATTGATATGTTGCATAAAAAGAAGCAAATGACCGTGACAGAAATATTTGAGCAACTCGATATTGAGCAAGCGATTGCGTCTCACCATTTGCGTATTTTAAAAAATCAAAATGTTGTGGACGTTAAACGAGACGGAAAAAACAGCATTTATTCGCTGTCTGATGATGAGTATTATACAATTGTAGAAGTGCTGACCAAAGTTGTCTAACTGAATAAAGCAAAAACTATCCAACTACCGATATACGCCATTGCACCCATGAACAAAAACTGTACAATGGGCCATTTCCATGTCTTCGTCTCCCTTTTTACAACTGCGAGTGTACTCATACATTGCAACGCAAAAACATAGAAAATGAGAAGCGATAAAGCGGTTGCCATCGAATATAGTGGTGTGCCGTCAGGTCTCATTTCTTCTTTCATGTGCGCCCGAATACCCATCGTGTCCTCTTCTCCTGCTGAACCGATGCTGTAAATCGTCGCCATAGTGCCGACAAAAACTTCGCGGGCAGCAAAAGAGGAAATCAATGCGATGCCAATTTTCCAATCAAAACCCAATGGGGCAATCATCGGTTCGATGGCTTTTCCCAAATAACCTGCATAAGAGGTTTCTAATTTTCGAGCTGCAAAATGGTCGTTCTTTTCTTGTTCTGTCCAATTTTTAGCCGTTGCCATGGTGGTCGCTTCGGTTTCGAGGGTTTGTTCAATGTTTTTAATCGGTGAAAATGAGGCTAAAAACCAGAGAACAATGGACACAATCATAATGATTTTACCTGCTTCGAGGACAAAGGATTTTACTTTTTCATAAACTGTAAAGCCGACATTGCGCCAATGTGGCAAGCGATATTCAGGCAACTCTATGGCGAGAAAGGTGCTTTCTGTCGTTTTTAGAATCTTTTTGAAGACAAAAGCAGCTACCAAAGCGGAAACAATGCTCAAAACATAAAGACTCGTAAAGACCAAACCTTGTTTATTGAATATATACCAATTTTCGTTTGGCACAACAAAGCCGACAAGGAGCGCATAAACAGGCAGCCGCGCCGAGCAACTAATAAGCGGCGTGACAAGTATGGTGATGAGCCTTTCTTTCCAATTTGAAATCGTGCGGGTGGACATGATGGCTGGAATAGCACAAGCCCCGCCTGAGACAAGGGAGACGATGCTGCGCCCGTTTAAGCCCACTTTTTGCATCACACGATCAAATATATAAACGGTTCGTGCCATATATCCGACTTCTTCTAACAGAGATATGAGGAGAAAAAGAATGGCTATTTGTGGAATAAACACCAAAACACCGCTTAAACCAGCTAAAATACCATCGGTCAATAAATCGGTCATCCAGCTTTGTGGTAAAACGGCTTTCAAAAAGCTGTTTGTTTCTAAAAATAGGGTCTCTATGCCATCCATTGGTAGGCTGGCTAAGGCAAATATGGATTGAAAAATGAGGAATAAAACAGCAAAAAAGATGATAGGCCCCGCCACAGCATGGGTAACAACACGGTCAATGCGGTCTGTTAGGCTAACTTTATCACTAACAGGTTTTATAAAAACATGGCGTAAAATGGGTTGCAAACGGTCAAACCGTTGCAGCGTTTCGACGATTTGAAGGCGTAAATCTTCAAATTTATGCGTTTCGACCACTTGTTTGACGGTTACTTTTTCAAATGTGGACAAAAAAGGTAAACGCTCATAGTGGTGCGCCCACAAGATGGCTTGATATATATTTTCAACTTTTGGCAGGTAGAGTCGAATCTGTTCAGCCGTTTTTAGTTCTATTTGATTGGGCTGAAAAAACATTTTATACTGAGGGGGCGGCGGTTGGGTTTTGAGCCGCATCACTTCCGTTTTTAGCTCTTTTATGCCTTCGCCCGTACGTCCGTTGACGCTGATAACGGCAACATTAAGCGATTCTGCTAAGGTTTCGCGGTCTATAAAAACTTTCTGCTCGGCAGCAATATCAATCATGCCGATACACAAAATGAGGGGAATATTAAGGTCTTTGAGTTGCGTAAAAAGGAGTAGATGTCGCTCCAAATTGGTCAAATCAGCCACATAAATAAGGACATCTGGATGGTTTTTATCCGTAGGATTTGATAAAATATTGAGAACGATGCGCTCGTCTTGCGAATTTGGATAGAGGCTATAAGTACCTGGCAAGTCCACAATAGTTATTTCTGAACCATCGGGTAGTGTCGTAATACCTATTTTTTTATCAACAGTAACACCTGGGAAATTGCCTACTTTTTGCCTTAAACCTGTTAACTGATTGAAAACAGAAGATTTGCCAGCATTGGGGTTGCCGACAAGGGCTAACGTGAAAGTTTTAGTGTCATTCATAAAATTTCTATCAAAATATTCTGTGCTTCAATATCACGGACAGCAATATTATTGTCTCCAACTTTAATATATAGACCACCGCCAAAGGGTGCTCGTCGGACAAGTTTCAGAATCTTGCCTGGCAAAATACCCATGGAAAGCATTTTACATGCCATATGGTCGTTGGTGAATTGCCGGATTTTGCCACAAGCACCGACTTTTAATTTCGATAACGTTTCAAGGTCATTCATTGTCTGCCATTCCATATTAATACTGCTGTTAAATTTAATACAAGCGAAAATCTGTTATTTAGATTTATTCGTCATAAGCAAAGGTAAAAGCTAAACTCGAAAGTAAGTACATTTGTTCAAAAAGATTTTTAATACCATGAAGTTTAAAATTTACAACAGAATACTGAGGGGGTATTTTTAGAAATAAATACCTTTGCAAAAATTTAAAATATGCAAGCAGACGCTCAAAAATACGCGCTTCGGGGCGTTTCCGCCAATAAAACGGATGTTCATAACGCCATTCAAAACCTTGATAAAGGGTTGTACCCAACCGCTTTTTGTAAAATCCTACCCGATTTTGTTGCTGGAGACCCTGAATATTGCAATATCATGCACGCTGATACGGCTGGTACTAAAACGAGCCTTGCTTATATGTACTGGCGCGAAACAGGTGATTTATCGGTCTGGAAAGGTATTGTTCAGGACTCAATTGTAATGAATTTGGACGATATGGCTTGTGTAGGCTGTGTCAATGACATCATTTTGTCTTCTACGATTGGTCGAAACAAGAGCCTTATTACGGGTGATGTGGTTAAAACATTGATAGAAGCCACTGTTGAATTTACGGATAAAATGCGTGAATTCGGTATTCCAATTCATTTGGCCGGTGGCGAAACGGCGGATGTTGGTGATATTGTTCGGACGATAGATGTGGGTTACACGGCTTTTGCACGTATGAAACGCAGCGCGTTAATCGTCAACGATGTAAAAGCGGGCGATGTGATTGTTGGTTTTTCATCTTCTGGACAGGCGACTTATGAAGATGCTTACAACGGCGGCATGGGCAGCAATGGTTTGACATCGGCACGGCATGATGTTTTGAGTGCTGTTTATAGGTCAAAATATCCTGAATCGTATGCACCTGAAACACCTATATCGGTTGTTTATACAGGAAATAAAAATTTAACAGACACGTTAGAAGTTAATAATCAATCTATTACGGTTGGTAAATTACTTTTATCTCCTACACGTACTTATATGCCTTTGCTTAAGAAAATATTGGAAAATACTGAGGGGGGGAAAATTCATGGCATCATTCACAACACAGGTGGCGGTCAAACGAAGGTTTTGAAATTTGTAAAAAACAAACATATTGTCAAAAACAATCTTTTTGATGTACCACCTTTGTTTCAAATGATACAATCTGAATCAGCAACTGAATGGCGTGAAATGTATCAAGTTTTCAATATGGGTCATCGCTTAGAAATATATTGCGATGAAAAAATAGCTGAAAGTTTGGTAGCCGTAGGTAAAATGTTTAATATTGATGCCCAAATAATTGGCTATGTTAAGGACAATACTGAGGGGAAAGAAACATTGACGATTGATTCAAAACAAGGAATTTTTGAATACTAATGATAATGGATAATGGATAATGGATAAT
>JANLQI010000327.1:0-8404 GCA_031367705.1 Saprospiraceae bacterium
AAGGTTCGGATATGTCCCGCCGCCTGTCATTTTGGTATTGTTGCTGCGTACCAGTGTAAAAAGACTGTTTAGCAGTTTGAAAGCATGTTCACCATCCAAAAGCCTTGCCCACAAATTCACTTTCCAGCCCATTGACCAACCCGTTGCCGCATCACCCCGCCGTTCCATGACTCGTTTTGTGGCTGCCGCCAATTCAGGCGTTTTTTGTAACGTAATTTGATTGCTTGGATGCAAGGCGTAGAGATGTGACACGTGCCGATGTTGTTTTTCACCATCTTCAAAATCCTCTGACCACTCTTGCAACTGCCCATATTTACCAATTTGATAGGGTAACAATTTAGCTAAATGTTCTCTGATTTGCTTTGTAAAATCGTCCTCAATAGACAACGTTTGGCAAGCCTCCAAATAACGGGAATAAGACTCCCGAATTATCGCCATATCCATCGTGGGTCCTGCGCTGAAAGTCGCTTGTTTGTTGTCGCCATAAACAAAATTATGCTCTGGTGAATGACCGACAGGCGTAACCAAATACCCTTTCTCATTTTCCACTAACCAGCCTTCATAAAACTGAATAGCCCCTTTTAATAAGGGAAAAACCTCATTTTTCAAGAAAATGGTATCGCCACTAAACAAATAATGCTCCCAAAAATGACTCGTCAACCAACCGCCCGCCATAGGCCAAAACGAGCAATTACACATGTCCACAGGTTCGGCATGTCGCCAAATATCCATATTGTGGTGTGCCACCCACCCCTCAGTACCGTACATGTTTTTAGCCGTTTCCTTGCCATTTATCGCCAATTCCTTGATAGCGGTGAAAAAAGGGGCTTGACATTCCGCCAAATTGGTCAATTCGGCGGGCCAATAATTCATTTGTGCATTGATATTGATGGTGTATGCGCCATTCCACGGCGGTACCAATTGGTCATTCCAAATACCTTGTAAATTCAAAGGTTGACCACCTGGACGCGAACCCGAAATCATCAAATAACGACCAAACTGAAAAAACAAAGCAGCAAACGATGGGTCTTTGCCATTTGAAAAAAGTTCAAGCCGTTTATCCGTCGACAGTTTTGATTGCTCCGTTTCGGTACCTAAATTTAGGGCAACTCTATCAAACAGTTTTTTATAATCGGTCACATGATTTTTATACAAATCGGCATAGCTTTTTTGCTCAATGGCTTTAAAATATTGGTTGATTTTTTTAGTTGGATTCACCCCCTTCCCGATTTTATCGGGATTTCGTTCCTCAACAGCCGCAGGGCTTTTGTCAAAACCATTATAACTTGTCGCAGCCGTTAAGATAAAAACCACTTCATCCGCGTCTTGAATTATAATGTTATTGCCTTGTTTTATGATTTTTCCACCTTTAATGGTCGTTTTGACTTGTGTCTCAAACGCCATTCCTAAGCCGCCGATTTGTTTATCGTACATCAAATTGGTGACATTTGGTTTGCGGTCACCGTTTTTATCATAGAGTTCAGGGTACTTATGTTGGTCGCCTACTTTTTCAACCGCATCAAAACTTCTTCGCAAACCAAAGCCAGGTACTTTCCCTTTCATTGTCAAGGTGTTTCCTTGGGCGAAATATTGCGCCGTAGATGCATGGGGCGTCGAAAAATGCAGTGTGCAATTGATTTTATCTGCCCCCACCTTACTTATTTTGACTGACATAATATGGTCTGGATAATTGGCAAAATATTCCCTTTTAAAAACGGTATTACCCGCCTTATACTGTACGTTTGCCGTTGCCGTTCCAATATCCAAAGTCCGTTCATAATCCGTTATTTTAGCATTTTTATGGTCAAAATCTATCCAGAAATCGCCCATAGGCTGATACAATTGATGATTCCGACCCAGCCACTCTTTGCTGATTAGGGCTTGCGCTTCTTGATATTTTTGCGCTTTTATCAAGTCTGTAATGGCTTTAAAATGCTTTCTGATATCAATATTTTTAAACGTCCCTTTTGGGTCGCCTGAATACAAAGTGCCTTCATTGAGTTGCAAATGTTCCTTCAACGGGTCGCCAAAAAGCATTGCGCCCATGTAGCCATTGCCCAGCGGCAGGGCTTCCGTCCAAACTGTAGCGGGTGCGTCATAACGCAATATTAAAGGTGTATTTTGGGCAAAAAACCCATTTATACTGAGGGGTATGCTGAAAATGAGAAAGAGGATGCGTAGTTGATTTTTCATTTTTCTTTCTTTACAACTTTATTCCAATTCGGTTTATTAATATCCAAATCATCGTGATAAAACACCATTTCTTTTTTCAAAATTTCGGTCAATTCTGCCAATTTCCCTTGATATTTCTTTGAATCTGCTAAGTTTTTAGTCTCAAAAGGGTCGCGTTTGAGGTTGAACAGTTGTTGATGTTGGACACCATTGACATTATATTTTATCAATTTCCAATCGGTGTGCGTTCGAACTGATAATTGTATATCACGGTATTTATAATAGATATTGTCTCTAAAAACTTCTTTCGGTTTGTTGATGGCATTCAACAGGTTTTTGCCTTCTGCGGATTGTGGTTTTTCAATTTTTAGATAATCACAAACCGTTGGGAAAATATCAGAGAGCGAACACAACGCATCGTTTCTCTTGTTTTTTGGAATATTCGGACCCGAAATCACCAAAGGCACACGCATCGAGTGGTCATAAACACTCTGTTTGCCTATCAAACCATGCGAACCGACCGCCAAACCGTTGTCGCCTGCAAAAATGATGAGCGTATTTTCGTACTGTCCATTTGCCTTTAAAGTTTCTAAAATGCGCCCGATTTCAGCATCAACTTCTGTTATCATGCCGTAATAAAGCGCTAATTCCTTCTTAATCATGTCAGGCGTGCGGGGCGTGGGCAGTAGTTTTTCGTCGCGGACATCCATTTCGCCATTGTCAAAAGGGTGTTTTGGTAGAAAGTTTTTAGGCAGTGGAATGTCCTTTGGGTCATACATTTTGTCGTAAGGCGGTGGCGGTGTGCGCGGGTCATGCGGCGAGGTGAAGGTGACATAAGCGAAAAAAGGCTGCTGATTGTCCTTGTTTTTATTCAAATAATCAATCGTCGCATCGGCATACATGGTGCTTGAATACTTCTCAGCAGACCACATCGCCTCTTTTGGATATTTGCCCGTTGGGTCGAAATGAAACAACTGTGCATGTTCATGTCCGCCGACATTCGGGAAGTGCATGCCGCCAAAAAAGATATTATCCGCTTCGTCGAATGCTCGCACATGTGACTCCTTATTATTATGCCATTTGCCTGTGGCGAAGGTTTTATAACCGTATTGGCGTAGGTGTTCAGGCATCATGATTTGTTCAGGTGGAATGACATCTGCGCCACCTAAAAGGCTGTTCATAAAACGCCCAGTCATCAAGCCTGCACGACTGACAACGCACAAAGCACCATGTTTACCGCCCAAGCAACTGGCGTGTGTAAAGGTTGTACCATTCTCAACCAGCATATCCATATTGGGCGTTTGGATGATTTTATTGCCCAAGGCATGAACATCAAGATAGCGGTGGTCATCGGTGAAAATGATGAGGATATTGGGTTTGTTATTGCCCGAGACTTGTGCAAATGCTGAAAAAGAGAATAAAAATCCAAGGCTTACCAGAAAGAGGTGTGTTCTTTTCATAGATAAAGGTGTTAAGATTGATTTAGCTGTTGACTTGAGGAGTATACGGTACAACAAACCTAATTAACTTTTTAATATTTTTATAAAAGTTTTCAATCTTATTCGATTTTCTAATAAAAAGAAAGCTCTATTATGATTTCATGTTGCTGAAGTTACTTGGATTCATAATTCTTTAAAATACTGAGGGGTATCCTCTTACTGTGGATGATAAATCCTTTCCGCATTTTTATAAACATCGGCCTTGTTCAATGTCATTGGCTTTGTTTTTTGTTGCGTGGACAGCTCCATTTGGTCATTATAGTGCGGCGAATCTTTCTTGCTTGATGCACCATACGCATTAACCGATTCGATGATAGGCAAACCTTCTTTTGGAAAACGCACCAATTCGACATAACCATCGCCATGCACGCCTTTCACCATGCCATTTTTGTAAGGAACGGAACGCATCGGCGCCAAAACATCGGGCAATCCACCTTGAGGCAGTTCTTTATTGCCGCGCACCAATTTTTGAATATCACCCAATTGCAAGTCCGTTTTACCAAAGGTTTTGACCATTTCTGCTTTGGCTCGCTCTAATACCGAAACACTTTGTGCCTGTGTGATTGCGCCTGACCTCGGAAATTCCTTTTGCGATTCAGAGATGATTTTGTACACAAAATAAAAGGTAGCCGCACCCATACTTTCGGCATTCGTCTTTTTATCCCATTGATTGAGGTTATTAATTAAGTCCGCAATGCTTGGGTGTTCTTCCGCTTTCAATGTGAAAATAGCTTCAATATTGATAGGAAAAGCATAGTTTGACGGATACTGTCTGTCAAATTTTATCTTTTTAAAATCTTCAAATGACACTTTATCATGACCCGATAAAAGTTCTACAAACCGCTTACTTCTGTTGTTTTCAAGCGTTTCATAACCCATAGTTAGGTCAGTATTTTTGGGGTTTTCGATCCCCTCAGTAGAATGGAATGGTGAGTGATTAGTGTTGAATACAAAACCGCTTTTAGGTTGCAACACTTGCGGCAAATCAGCAACCGGATGAATCTCTGTCCATAAAGTAGCACTTGTATTGCCCGGCAGGGTCGTTTCCCAATTGTATTTTGGATTGCGAATCGGAATTCGTCCGTTGCTGATGTAATAAATCGTATCATTACGGTCGGCATAAACGATGTTATAACCTGGAATTGCTAACATATCGACAGCCGCCTTAAACTCCGTATAGTTCTTTGCTTTGTTGTAACGATACCATTGTTCCATGCCCCTTATCTCCATCAAAGCGGGCATTCGGAGGGAAAAAGTACCGCGCTCTGTTATCATCGTCGGTCCATATTTACTCCAAAAGGCTTTTTTTCGCACACCGACATTGATACCTTTTACCTTCACTTTTAGGCGAACATTTCGTTCTTCCAAAGTCTCCCATTTGCCATCAAATTTGTATTGCAATTTATTTTTAGGATTGATTTCCAATTGATAAATATCGTATTTATCAGGATTGTTGACCGTATGCGCCCAACCTAAGTTTTCATTGCAACCATGTAAAATACAAGGCGCACCTGGGAAATTGGCACCTAATATATTCCAACCCTCTTCACTACACAGATGCGCTTCGTAAAACGCGACCATGCCTTCCAAAGGCTGATGCGCATTGATGTCGAGATAGACTTGACCATCCACAGTTTTGTTGCTGTTGAAGGCAAAAGCATTGCTACCGCCTGTCTTGTAATTGTCTAAAAGCGGCACTTTACCTTTTAAAATAGAAGACAAAGCTTTATCTGCTCCCGATACGACGCATAGTTGCAAGACAACCGTCTGCATCATATCTTTCGGAGTAGCGGGAAACGCCTTTTTTAACAGGACTTCTTCGGGGTGTTTGGCAGCATAAGCGTTCATTCCCGCACAATAACCTTCCAATAATCTTTTAAAATCTGGACTCAAATCACGCTCATATCGCTCTTCAACCAACTCTGGAATACGCAACAAATGAACGATGTAGTCTATCGCTGCACCGTCTTTGCCTTGATATTGTCCCATAAGTGCTTTACCACTCATCAAAACTTGTTGAATCGTCTCAAAATCATCTTCTGCATGAGCATAAGCCAAACCATACGCCACTTCGGGATCTGTTTTAGCAAAAATATGTGGGACACCATATTTGTCGCGTACAATGTCAATTTTACTTGGGTCAAATTGCGCAAAAGCGGAGACAGTGAGCAACTGTAGGCTGAATAGGAAGAATAGCTGTTTGTACATTATTGTTGTTTAAGATTTTAGTAACACACGTATCGTATACCTTGAGGTATACTATACGTTTTATCTAACGTTTTATTTTTTCAAAACAACCGTCAAAGCTTTACCCAACAATTCATACCCCTCAGTATTGGGGTGCAAACCATCAGAAAAGAGCTTTTCATCAATTTTCGCTGTTTTCAGTAAGAGCGTTGACCCAATATCAGCGTATTTCGCCCCCATTGAGAACGCAAGGCTTTGAATACTTTTATTCAAAGTAACAATACGCGCCTCTTGTGAGCGACGTGGATACAAGCCTAAAAGATAGATTTTTGCTTGTGGTTGCCTAATTTTTATGGCTTCAATTAACAGTTTCAAACCGCTGACAATCTCTTCATCGGTATTAATCAGCAAGTTATTTGTGCCAATATTCAGGACAATTTTATCAGGCTTAATGCCTTCCAATTCGTCGTGATAAACCCGCCATAAAACGTTTTCTACCCTATCCCAGCCAAAACCAAAATTGCGGGCTTGGAGCGGTTCAAGGTATTTTTGCCATGAATCCGCGCCTTTGATGCGATTATTCAAGGGTTTGCCGCCCCAATTATGCGTGATGGAATTGCCAATCATCAGCACCTTTGTGGGTTCTGTTTTGTTCAAAGCAATCATCTCGTAATGTCTTGCTTCCCAATTATAACTGCCTGGTTCTCTGTTTTGGCGTGTCGGTATTTGTGTAATGATGGTGCCTTTTGGCTCATTCAATATGGCTCTTAATTTCTTTTCATAAGCATTGGCATACTGCATCATGCCGTAATCATTGGGGTGCGTACCATCCACCATAGCATCTAAATCCAAGCCGATTTCATCAATTTTCAAGGTAAACAGCGCAGAAATGCCTTCTTTTTGCAGTTTTGCAAAGGCTTCTCGCAAACTTTGATTGGCATCTTCAAACAGCTTTTGTCTTTCGGGCATGAGATACCCCTCAGTATAACCCGCATGGTCGGTCAATAAAATAGGTGTTGTCGGATGTTTTAATCGAATACTTTTGACGGATTCTATGATGCGTTTTTGCAATTCGGCATCGTCAACACGGATGCTTGTTAAATTAGGTAAACAGTCCAATACATAGACTTTTGCATCTATTTCATTAATCAAATCAATGAGTTCTTTTTCCAATTGCCCATTGCCAGAAAAAGCTAAATTGATAACAGAGCGGTCAAATTTACGGGCAATAATATTCGTCCAAGCCATACCTGGGCGCGAGGCATGAGCGCCTTGCGCGATGGACGTACCATAAATAACAATCGGTTTTTCACTCATTTTAGCCAACGGTGTAAAATCACTGCCCGTTGTCACGCCAATTTCTAAATCCCGAACGGTATTGACCAAAGGCAGGTACAAACGGTATTCTCGACCCAATTTGTGGTATTGGTCGTTGGGTTTGAGTTTCTCAAAATTGAAGGTAATGGTATCCTTGAGCGTGAATTTTCCTGGACAAAAATGCCAATTGCCGTCACTGTCAATGGCATATAAATCCACGCCACTTACGCCTGTTGCGGGCATGTGAGACGAAGCAATATTGCCTGACACCTTATATCTTACCATGATTTGTGGTGCATTACTGACAAAACGAATGGACAAGCCCGCACTGTGTTTCGATAAATTCCAAAGAGGTTTACGCACCAAAGCTTCTGCGCGTGGCGGTAAACGATACAACGAGTCGTGCATTTCGTTTGACCAAAATTGTCCATCAACTGTTGGAAACTTACTGTCAGAAGGCTTCCGCCAAGTAAAATCGGTGGTATTTTGAGCCAAAAGGCTGTTTATACTGAGGGGTATGATGAGCCACAAAAGAAAGGCGATAAGTTGGTTTTTCATTGCTTTTTTTTGAAGCAAATATATCCTTTTTGGGTGGTTTTGTGGGTTAATACTCTATTTTCTCCCAAGTTCCCTCTATTTTGTCAGACGACTTAGACATTTTGTTCGCTGACAAAATAGTTTTGTCGGTCTACTTAGACATTTTACACGCTGACAAAATAGTTTTGTGGTTTGACATAGACATTTTGTAGGACGACAAAAATGTTTTGTAAACGTGGTAAATATAGAAAAGACATGTTAACAAAATGTCAATTGATTTATTGAAAACATCAATCTACTTTTGACTTATAATTAATAACATTCATTTTGAACTCAAAAAAAGAAAATAAGGGTTCGTAATGGGACTTATGTTTGGTGATGGTTTTAATAAATTTATTATTTAAGAACTTGCTTAAATAATAAAATAAGCAGTAACTTTATAGCGTTATAAAATAAAAAAAGTATGAATAGCAATCAAAACAATATTTGTATCAGATTACTTGCCGACCCTGTTCAAATTCAGGCATGTAAGAAAAAATTGAAAGTGGCGGAACAGTCATTTGAGAACCTTGCCCAAGTTTTGAGTTTAGCAGGAAACGAGGTGCGATTAAAGATTTTGTACCTACTCGACCAAGAGGACGAACTTTGTCCTTGTGACTTGTCGGACATTTTAGGCATGACTATACCAGCCG
>JANLQI010000270.1:0-12706 GCA_031367705.1 Saprospiraceae bacterium
TGTTGCCATCAACTGGCCCATATAATACAGTGGAAGGTCAAGTGTATTTTCTGTTTTGGCATCAACTTTCAGAATATCAATCAAAAATGGATTTTTAAATGCCTTTGAATCAACCAATATCAATGTTCTGTTCAAGATGACTCCTGAATAGGCATTAGAATCTTTAGAACTAATGGCTTGAATATCTGGATTTGAAAAATCATAGAAATTGAGGCTTGGCGCATATTTATCGGCTTCATCAGTCACACCCTCGTATTGTGTTGTTTTATTGACAACTAAGGTATTATGCCCAATGGTCTGCTTCGCAAAACTCGTATTTTCGGGTAGATAAACGCCCCCCGCTTTTTGTTCGATATTGACAAAACGCACCATGCCGTAGTCTTGAATGACCTCGTTGCCGTTTTTATAAACCGAATACGACAATTGGTCGAAATGCCCATGACCCATGCCATGGGTACCTGCTTTGAACACTAAATTCAAATCATTTTTAGTGCGGATAATACCCAAAGCACCACCTTTCCCATCAGTGCCATCTTTATAAATAATGGATTTGTAATCCAAAGGCTTTTTTTTACTGATATTTTTAGCTACGGACATGCCCGATTCATCTAATACCACTTCATTTTGCATCGCTGCAATCGCTAATAATTTTGGGTCTTTTTTACCATAATGATATGCAATATCCACTGCTGAAATCAATGAGGTATTATAAATTGACATGCCTTTCTGTGCATCATTCAATGGGAAAAATTCACCTTTTGAGGTCGTTTGGTCTAATAAAGAATAAACCGATTTAATCAAAAGGCTATCTCGATATTGAAATATTTTTAAATCAGGTCGTGTATTTTGCAAGCTGGTTGCAAAAATCAAAAAAGGATATGCCCCATATCTGTGATAATAAGCCCCTTCGGAATACAGTCCATCAGGCGAAAATAAGCCGTCAATTTGTGCTAAAAAACCACTTCTTTCTTGTCCTGGATGTTGTATTAAACCACCATCGTTGTCCTTCTGGTCTGGGGCTAATTTCGCTTCGGGGACACCATATAATGCCCTTTTTACAAACTCTTTGTTGTTCATCACCAAACCAATCATGCCAACACCCGCACAACCCCACGTTGAATGATTGTGAATGCGGTTAAAAAACTGCGGATTTTCAATAGACAAGAAATTCGCATACGGAATAAACAAGTCTTTTTCTATCCGATTTCTATCTTCTTTACTCAACCAATCATAAACGCAGTCGTAGGCTTGTGCCACACTCACCAACCAATTGGCATCGTTGAGGCATTGCCAAAACAATTTGCCTCTTGAATAAGAATCTTTAGCTGGATGCAAACCCAAAGTCGGGTATAAATCCGCGTATTTATGCAATATTGTTTTAAGGTATTTGGCATATTTTACATCACCCGTTATTTGAAAAAGCAAACCTGCATTTTGCATGGTATTATAGTTTTTCCGATGTACTTCGTGTGAATACCCTCCCGCCAATTCCTTTGGAATCGGCACAACGATTTCCTTTGCTATTTCGGCATCTACATTTTGCTTGACTTTTTCAAAAGATTTATCATAAAGCGGTGTTTTACCCAAATTTGCTTTAATGGTTTCCAACCCTTTTTTAGTCAATGTCAAACACGGGTGTGTTTGGGCATCAACCGACAAACTGATGAATAAAATCAATGCTATATTTATAATTTTAGATGTCATTTTATACCAATTTCTGTGTTATCGTCGCCTAAAATAGTTTTTCCTTCTGCTGTTGCTTTGCTGTTATTATGCTGACTGAATCCCTCGCCCGTGATATTAAAATCATCTTTTTGATTGAATAAACAATGGTGCACAACGGCTTTTGGCTCACCCACCGTAAATGTCATTTTGATACCCTTGCCGTTTGAGAAAATTGAATTTTTGATTTCAGTCCTTTGCATACCAGTAAGATTGATGGCGGCATTAGCGGTATTTTTTTTGCTCAATCCCACATTCTTAAATTCTGAATGATTGATGGAAAACGTACCCGCAATAGAGCTTTCGTCCGTGCCACCTCGATAGAGAATGAACGCAGGCATGTCAATGTCTGTAAAACGACTATTTTCAACAATGACGACTTCTGCATTGTATAAACCGATGTCGTCCAGTTCTTTGTCGAGCGCAATGACCGAACCTGAGACTTTGGAAAAACTGCTGTTTTTTATCGAAATAGAATCCGCAAAAGTGCTGGCTGATGCCCTGAAAAAGTTGAAAAAATTATTCACGTTCAGATTATTCACATGACAATTCTCTACAAAAAGACTGTAATTTTTATTCATCGAATATTTGCTCGTAGCAATGACCGCACTGAGGGGGCTATCATCAGATAGCGTTCCATCAATATCTACATTTTCCAATCGAAGACTGCCACCATTTTCGATTCTGAATAAATTGGTGGTTTCAAAAGTGAGGACGGTGCCTTTCACGCCCCGAACAGTTATGGGTTGGGTAATCGGAATTATTTTTGACAAATGAAAGTTGCCCGCTTCAAGCTGAATAATATCGCCTTCGGAAGCATGAGTGACAGCATCAAAAAGGGTATTCAAACCTGTTTTTACGGCAATTGTTTTGGGTTTTTTATTTGATACAGTTGTTTTGGGATACCAGTTCACGCCCGCATTTTCTCTGGTTGCTACTTGGTTTTTTATTTTTGCGCCAATGTTTTCTTGAATTTCTTTTGTGCCATTCGGTTGGCTTATCAATTTAACGTCCTTTACACTAAAACCTGTTTTACTTGGGAAAACAGTAGATTGATTGACAAGATTATTGTCGAAAGTAATGCCCGACAAATCGGAATAAATGCCAAAGTTTTGAGGCGTTGATGTGGTGTAAAATAGGTTATTTTTTATGGTTGTACTGAGGGGGGCTTGGCTTCTTTCTTTGTCGTTTCCTGCACCCAATTCAATATGGCTGCAATTGACGAAAGTGTTGTTTGAAACATTTGATTCTTTTACAGGAACGTATCTGTTTAAGGGTGAGTTTGGTACACCGTTCATCACGGTCAAAGCACCTCTGAATCTGTCACCTGTCAAGCCTTCACAATAGTTATTGATAACCGTTTGTTTTTCGTTTATGACCCTGATACCGCCTGTAAATGCGACACCATTGCCAATCAAAACGTTTCCTTCTACCCTTGTTTCGTTGCCATGACGCATCGTGAGCGTACCTTGACATTCAAAAAAGGTATTGAAGCGATAGGTATTCTGATTCGATTTATTAGAAATAATTTCATGCTCACCGTTGCAACGGTCAAAATAATTGTACTCTACAACCGCTTGCGCATTCATCATAGAATTGTGGCTAACACCAATCCTAATGGTTTCGCCCCCATTTCCACCTAAATTTTGCCTAAAACCAAAGTAATTATGGTCAATTAAATGCTTGTTTTCGACACTTTCTTTGGTATCTAATCGGACTATGAGTGTTACGCCTTGATTGCGTTTATTGATAAATTGGCAGTTATCAACCCGATTATTTTTGCCAAAAAGCACCACCCACGCCTCTACGTTATTGCGTTCGGGGCTGTTAAAATTATCAATCACGCATTGGGTCAAACGGCAATTATTGGCGAGTACCTTACTGTCTTTTCTAAAAGCGATTAAGTCAGAAGTAGGCGAAAAACCATTTTTAAAAACCAAACCTTCTACTATCAAATAGGCGCCTGCTATTCTCAAATTTGATTGCCCCGTAATGATGACCTTACCTTTTTGTTGGGCTTTCAAGGTAATCGGTTTGTCAAGTGTCCCTTTTGCTTCAAAAAGGATTTCGACATTCTTCCAATTGCCGTTTGCCATCAGTAGGACATCACCTGCTTGGGCATTTTTGACGGCACTGTTCAATTCCACAATGTTTTTGACCAAAATCTCTTTGGCAAATAGTGCAGTTTGTGTAGCGAATAATATGATTATTAAAAGAAAGCGCATGTTATGTGTTATTTAAACTGAAAGTGAGATAAAATATCGAAAATACTGAGGGGGTAATGAGTCGAAGCCTAATGTTGTCATTCGCTTAATTTCACCCCTCCCTCAGTATAAAACCCTAAAAATCGTTACCAATAAACATTTCTATTAGTAGCCGGCATTTTGTGTAATGACCCCACCGCTCGCCAGCACTTCTGAACTTGGAATTGGAAATACGTAATAATTTTTATTAACCGCGAGTTTCATTTCGGCATCCACAGCACCATTTCTCACCAAGTCAAACCATCTATGTCCCTCTAAAGCGAGTTCTAATCTTCTTTCATTCAGAATAGCCTGTTTTACTAATGCCTTAGTACTAGTAACGACAGGATTCAAAGCTGTTAATCCTGCTCTGGTTCGTATAGGCGTTAATAAAGGAAGTACCGTAGTAGCGGGAGAACCTGTCTCATTCAAAGCTTCTGCATTTAACAAAATAACATCCGCTAATCTCAGTTCTATCCAGTCCTGACCAAGACCGCCCCATTTTTTGCCTTTTTTATTTACCTCATCAGTGGTTAGTGCTCTTCTTAAATCCTTTTTGCCACCTGGGTCTGTATTGTCCATAGCATTAAAAGCAGCCGTTAAACTGGGGTCTAACGGATTAGGCGATTTCGTATCAGCTCCAGCAAACCATGCCGCAAACAAGGTATAACTATATCCTGTGGATATAGAAGTTGAAATTCGAGTAGAAAACAAGATTTCTGAATTCAATTCATTAACCTCTCCAAAAATGTCAGCAAAATTTGTTTTTAAACTAATCTTTGCCGCAGTAGCACCGCTTATTACAGCAGCCAGTTGTGTTTGAGCATCACTATATCTGCCCATTTGCATATATACTTTACCTAAAAATCCCTGCGCTGCAATTTTAGATGCGCGACCTGTTGTTAGTCCTGCATTATCTAAAGCGGCGATTGCAGCTAGAAAATCAGGAATAATCACGTCATTATAAACAGTAGCGGCTGGTTTTCTTGCTAAAAAAGATTTATCGGTCACGCTTGGTGAAGGAGATAAATTGACGGTCACGTCACCAAAAGCCAACACGAGCTTGAAATAAGACAAAGCCCTTAGAAACTTAGCTTCTCCTACCTGTTTAGCATCTTTTGAATTGTCAATGACGTTATTTGCACTTAGTATAGCCTTATATAAAGCGCTATAGAAAGGGCGAAAAAACTGCCCTGCCAAATCGCCACCCCCTAAATCCGCATCAAACTTATCAAATGAAGAAAATGGTGCTTCGCGCATAAACATATTGTCAGCTCTGAAGTCGCCCATCACTGCCATTGGCGTAGCGGCAGCCTGCTGATAGAAATAGGCTGCATTCAAAACGCCTCCAAAAGAGGTCAAAGAACTGGTTTCAGCCTCCAAAGGCGGCACCTGATTTAAATCTTTTGCACATGCTGTTATCAACAGTAGTGGCACTAATATTAAAATTATATTTTTCATTATTTTTTTTATTTAAAAATTAACATTTACACCCATTGTAAAACTTCTTACAATTGGGCTTGCACCTTCTTGATAGCCGTAGGTAGTTGGTCCGAGATAACCTGAATTCGTGATTTCTACCCCCTCAGGATTAAATGAAGTATAATTGCTCGCCATTTTATACCACAAATTGGTAGCAGCAAGATATACTCTGGCAGAACCTAAACCTATTTTTTTGGTCAAAGCTGGATTGACATTATAACCTAAAGTCATGTTTCTCAATGCGATATAAGAAGCATCCTGCATCATTGCGCCATGTGCATTTCTGGTCTCTTGATAAAACTGCCCATTAACGTCGGATTTCCTATCCTTATCAACATCAAAACTCGCCATTAATCTGCCACCGAATTGTGATTCCCAGTAAACAGGATCGATGTTATAAATTTTTGCGCCCTGAGATCCTTGAAACTGAAGGGACAAGTCAAAATCCTTATAATTCACTGTACTACTCAAACCCCAGTAAAAATCTGGTGTGTTTGTTCCTAACTTGACATAATCATGTTCAGGATCAATTTTACCGTCCCCATTTTGATCCTTTACGTAATATTCAGAGCTACTGAAACCAATATTTTGTGAAGGGTCAGCAATGTATTTCGATTCTACCTGTCCAAGGATTTCATATCCCCACATTTCACCAATTTGTCCGCCCACATAATTTCTAAACTCAGGACCTCTACCAGCTGGACCGCCATAAACGACATTAGGCAATGCTTGTAGATCTCCTAAACTTGTGATTTGGGTTTTTACAGTAGATAGATTGGCACTAATATTCCAACGTAAATCACCCTTATTGATTATCGCTGCACCCAGCTCAAGCTCCAATCCGGAACTTTTTACATCACCGCGATTAAGTACGATGGAAGGGGTGCCTAATACTTCAGATACACTTTGATTAATCAACATATCTTTGATATTGGAAGTATAATAATCTACCCCCAAAGTGAAACGATTTTGAAGGAAACCTAAATTAACACCGAAGTTGGTTTCGGTATTGGCTTGCCATGTCAAATCTGGGTTTGCTACATTCTTCGGAATAAGAAATCCCGTACCGAAATTGGTTGCTTGAGCGGATAAAAGGCTCAAGGCATCGTAAGACCCTAAGAAAGAAGTCGTTCCTAATGTACCTCTACTGAAACGTAGTTTCATATCAGTCACAATCTCTGATTTGTAAAATGCTTCGTTGTGCACATTCCAACCTAAAGAAACTGCGGGGAATACTTGGTATCTATTATTTTTTCCAAAACGAGAATCCCCATCTTGTCTGACGGATACAGATGCTAAATAACGATTGTCATACGCATAGTTAATCCGTCCAAAGACACTTCTTCTGGCAACAGTCTCGTCTCTTAGTTTTGTTGTTATATCAGCTGGGCTGAAAAACGAATAATTTAAAGGCTGACCAACAGGCACATTTGTACTTGTTATAGTTGTTCCTTTTATAAAGAAATTTTGAAATTCTACGCCCGCCACCGCTGATATGTCGTTTTTACCAAGTACTTTGGCATAATTCAAAGTGGTCTCACTCAATACAGAAGTCCGTTTGAGATCCGTCTGGTTAAGGTTGGATGCTGTGGAACGTTGTTGACCATCTGACAAAACGCCTGCATAAGCATAAGCTTTGCTATCATTCATATCTGCGCCCAGAACCGTTCTGATATTCAAGCCTTCTATGATATTGAATTGTAAATAAGAATTCATATTGCCAAAATACGTATTTCGATATTGGCGTGAATTGTCAAGCTTTGCTGCAGGACCCGCATCTCCCGTTCCACCAATACCATTTTGATTTCTACCGTATTGCCAATCGTGGGCTACATCCCCCGGTTTCAAATCGTAGATACTTCTGGTATCAAGACCGACGCCTCTATAGTCCTGGTCAAATGATCTACCAAGGTTTGAAATGGTCAATCCGCTGGCTGCTAATGCCTTTCTTTGAGCATCTAAATCTTGAACAAATTTGATGGACGCAGCCGTATGGTAAATAGGACTAATACTATACGCTCTCAAAAGATCTCTCATCTCCCAGGGTAAAATTTCTTGCTTACTAAAGTTCCCATTGAGACTTATTCCAGCCTCAAATTTGCTCCCCAGCTTCGCATCGAGGTTCAAACGAGCGTTATATCTTTCAAAACCTTGCTTTTGTGCAATACCATCTGTGTTCAGATAACCAAATGAAGCAAAGGCATTTATATCTTTACTGCCTCCCGCAACACTGAAATCATGGCTTTGACTACTGCCTTTTTTGAAAAGCCAATCTTCGACACTCACCACGTCGGGCGCATTTTTGTAAGCATTTAGCCTATAATTTAATAAAGCCGGATTAATACCTGAAAGGTTATAAGTACCATTAGCCTGTCCTGCTTCTAATTCATTCGCCCATTCTGAAGCGGTCTTGAGCATGGCGATGTCCTTAACATACTTTTGTGAGGTACTTGTGTAAGCATTGTAACTAAACTTGGCTTTACCTGATTTCCCTTTTTTGGTTGTAACCAACATAACGCCGTTTGCTCCCCGCGAACCATAAATAGCAGCAGAAGCAGCATCTTTTAATACCTCCAAACTTTGAATATCGTTGGGGTTAATCGTGGCGATGCTTCCTGAAATCGGATACCCATCTACGACAATCAACGGATTGGAATCACCTGAAAGCGAAGAAGCTGCTCTAATTTGAATCTTTGGGTCTGCCCCAGGCTCTCCGTTTTGATTTTGAATCAATACACCCGATAACTTACCTGCTAAGGCATCATCTACACGATTAGCCTGAATAGCTGCAACTTCATCACCTCCTACATGTGCAATTGCCCCTGTATTGTGGGACTTTTTACGGGTACCGTAGCCGACGACAATGAGTTCGCTCAAAACACCCGATTCTTTCAAACTGATGTTGATAATCGTTTTTTCCGCTATCGGAACAACTTCTTTTTCAAAACCGACGAAGCTGAAAATAAGTGTGCCTTTGGCTTCATTGTCGTCCAATTCTAAGCGGTAAGCACCATTTTCATCGGTGATGGTGCCTTTTGTTGTACCTTGTAAGATAACAGATGCACCCACAAGCGGTTGCTTATCTACATCTGTGACCGTACCAGTGATAATGAAAGCAATGCTTTCATCAACATTAGACGTTTTTACGTTTAATACTGAGGGGGGGGCTTTTTCTGTGAAACTGCTCGTTGCAGAAACAACATTTGAAAAAATCACCGCCAGTAATAACTGTGTAAAGCTTATTTTCAGAACAGAAAACAGCCTTCGATAAATGACGTTTTTGTTTTTCATAATTCTAATTGTTTAATAATGTTAGTAAAAAATATTCTACTGGATAATTAATTGGTAGTGGATAATGGATAGTTGATAATGGATAATGGATAATTTACAGTTATTATCAATTATCCATTATCAACTATCCATTATTTAACCCGTTTAATATCACCACTCAACCAAAATATCATGGCGATACCGCAAGGCACAAGTGCCGTCGCTAATATGAAAAAAGGCACATAGCTATTTTGCGTCAACATCGGTACAAGTGCAGTCGTTATCAATACCCCAAAAACCGCACTCGTTCCGCCCATACCCGCCAAAGCACCGACCGATTTGCCCGAGAAAAAGTCACTCGGCAATGTCTGAATATTGCCAATCGTAATTTGAAAACCCATCAGCGCAACAAACATCGCTGCCATTGCCGTAAGCGGTGTCGAAGCGTACGCACTCGCTATCAAAGCGGGTAACATAAACGCTGCACCTAAAAGAATACAATAACGACGTGTCCGATTGACCGTCCAACCGTTGCCAATCATACGGGCTGACAACCAACCGCCACCCAAACTACCCAATGCCGCACCGACATAAGGCATCCAAGCAAACATGCCGATTTGTTTGACATCAAAACCGAAATTATCATGTAAATAAATAGGCAACCAACTCACAAAAAGCCACCAAATAGGATCAAGGAAAAAACGAGACAAAATGACTGACCACGACTGGCGATAAGTCAATAACTCTTTCATTGACAAGGCTTTGTCTTCTGTTTCGACATTATTGACCGTTGTTTTTTGACCTTCAACGATGTAATTTTTTTCTTCGTCACTCAACCACGGATGTTCCATCGGGCCGCCTTTATTGATAAGCCACCATGGAATAATCCAAACTAAGCCGAGGATAGCAATAAGCCCAAAAGTCATTTTCCAACCCACGTTGACATACGCATAAGCAATCAAAGGCGCACTAATGACCGCACCAAGTGAAGCCCCTGCATTGAAAATGCCTTGAGCAAATGCCCGTTCTTTGATAGGAAACCATTCGGCATTAGATTTGGTCGCACCAGGCCAGTTGCCCGCTTCGCCAAAGCCCAATAATGCCCGAAAGAGCGAAAAGGACAAAATTCCTTTCGCAAAAGCATGTAAACCAACGGCTAATGACCAAATACCAATGGACATAACAAACCCCAAACGTGTACCGATTTTATCGAATATACGACCTGATATACTTTGGCTGATGCCATAAGCAATCATAAAGCATGACACCACGAAAGCGTAGTCGGCTTTATCCATACCCAACTCCGAGGACATGCCCGGCCACATGACCGCTAAGGCGTTTCGGTCAATGTAGTTGATGACCGTGGCGATGCCAATTAAAGTGATAATAACCCAGCGTAAACCGTTGATTTTCATATTCTTATTGTTTTTTGCCCCTAAATCCCCAAAGGGGACTTCAATAACTGAAAAAGTCCCCTTTGGGGATTTAGGGGCTACTTGTTATAAAAAGTCCTCGCGCATCGGACTAAACACATCTATTAAAACACCTTCTTCGAGGCAAACACAACCATGCATGAGATTGGTCGGAATGATGAAGGCATCGCCCCCCCTCAGTATTTTCTTCTCGCCATCAATACTCACCTCAAAAGCACCGCTTTCGACATGCGTAATTTGGCTGTGATAATGTTGGTGCAGCGTGCCAACACTCTCTTTGGCAAACTCAACACGTACCAGCATCAGCTTATCATCATAAGCCATAATTTTGCGACGAACACCTTCGCCCACAACTTGCCATTCAATGGCATCACTTTTAATAAAAACTTCTGTTGTTTCCATACACTTAATTTATCGTTATCTATGTTTATAAATTTATTTTCCAACTAAATGCCCCTGTCCATGTAACCGTTTTACCATTCAAAACAACCGAATGAGTCGCTGTTGTTGAAGCCGAATCATTCGCCAAACAGAGGATATAATCTTTGCCATTTAGAAAGCGTACCGCTACGACTGTTGCCGCAGCATCGTCATAGACCACTTCTAATTTATCCACTTGACTCGATGAAATCGTTGAGTTTTCATTCCGCCCATCATAATTGCCATGAGGTTCAATGATAGACGCAAAAGTTGTGTTTTGTGCTTTTTTGCGGATTAAAAACCCTGTTTCATTGCGTAAATTGAATTTAGGGTCGTTTGCGCCAATGCGCGTAAGGAGTAAATCTGTCGCTGTATCTGCCGTTGACGTAACAGAATAATAGCGATTATTATTGAGAAAAGTAAGTGTTGCAAGTCCCTTCCCCCCCTCAGTATTTTTAGGTTTCCCTTGTGCTTCCAACCATAAATGTTGATAGCCCGACTTTTTACCTACCGTCCGTCTCTCATTTGTGAAAGCGGTGTATTCAAAATTGGTGGCAATCAAATGTCCTAAATACTGAAATGGTAAATCGTATTGATGTGTTTCTTTAGATTGAGCTTTGTAAATGTCTAAAATAAACGGCTTCGCTGCGCCTTCCAATTTGATAAGTGCCACAGTCCGACGCATCGCCACGCCTTTATAAGCCGTATTGTCTTCGGCACTCACTATTTGAAAATCTTTATTTGTAAAATCTGAAAAATAAAGATTGGCATGATGCTCTTCGCTTGTCGCTTCTTTACCGCCATATTGTGATGTTTCGTCAACCACAAGTGTATTGTGTGCAATGGTTTGCGTCGCATAAGTGTTATTTTCGGGCAAATAACGGCCGCCATATTTTTGCTCAACATTTAGGAATCGAGCAGCACCATAATCTGGTAAAATCTCTTGGTTTTGGTCAAAAAACAAGATGTTCAATTTGTCGAAATGACCATGTGACAAACCATGTGCGCCATATTTGAAAACCAAACACATTTGGTCGTCTTTATTGCCTTGACGCAACACCGTTAGCCCCCCCTCAGTACCCGAACCACCATCGGTGAAATTCGTCGGCACCCAATTAAAAGGCTTAGGGTTTTTCTTTTCTACCATGGCTTTTGCCACTTCAAGCCCTTGACGGCTGAACATGACACGGTCTTGTTCTTTGGCAATACTCAATAAAGTTTCATCTTTTCCGTAGCGGTCATAAGCAATATCGAGGGCATAAACTATCTCTTGTGAAGTCCAATCTTTATCTTTTATGGCATCATTCAAAGGAAAAAACCGCCCTGTTGTATAGGCTAATTGCAAAATGCCATAAAATGCTTTTTTCAAAATCTGACCCCGATATTCAAAGATTTTTCTTTCTGGCTCGTTATTATCAATCGCCAAAGCGAACAAATAGAACGGCATCAAAGCATAACGGGTGTAATAAGGCCCCTCAGTATAAAAGCCGTCGGGCGAAAATAATTGGTCAAGTTGCGCCAAAAAGCCGCCTTTACCATCGCCTTTTGTACCTTTCAAAGCTGCATTCACAAGCGTTTTGTCGTGCAAAGTATAGCCTGTCATACCGACTGCCGCCACTGCCCAAACGCCATGATTGTGAATGAGGTTAAACCACGATTCCAAACCATCGGTTAAAAAATGCGCCATAGGGCGAAAAACACCGTCTTCAATCGTCTTTCTATCTTCAACCGACAAGGCAGTATAAACGGCATCATAGCCTTGAATAGCTTGAACAATCCAATTACAATCATTCAAAGCTTGGTGAAACAACCGTCCAGGAGAACTCGATTTGGCTTGTGGGTGCTTTTTTAAAGTCGGAATCATAGCGGCATATTTCAGCAACATGGTTCGCACATAATCCGCATACTTTTTGTCCTTCGTTGTAGCGTAAACCATACCCGCCGCGTACAGCGTCTGATAATTGTATTTGTGGCGTTCATGCGTGTATGCCCCCGCAGGGTCTTTGGGCAACGGCACATCCATTGGTTCGGCAATCGCTTTATCTGCTTGTTCTTTCAAATCTTTAAAAGTTTGGTCAAACAAAGGATATTTGCCCAATTTCTTTTTCATAAACGACACATCTGACGATGTAATCA
>JANLQI010000329.1:0-11759 GCA_031367705.1 Saprospiraceae bacterium
TTTATATTTTTTTTCAAAAAAAAATATAAACATTGATTTTTTGTCTACTATACCTATCGATATTCATATTAAAACACACAAACAATGAAAGTAATATATCAAGACAAAAACGCACTTGTACTTCAAAGTGCTTTGTTTCAAACCAATACAACGGTCATTGAAACCGAGGATATGATATTGGTCGTTGACCCTAATTGGTTGCCGATTGAAATTGCTCAAATTCGGCATCATGTCATTGCGACAGAGGAAGCAACCAAGGGGGAGGCAAAAGCCACGCAAAAGCCTGTTTGGTTGCTGTTTACACATTCCGATTATGACCATATTATTGGTTATGCTGCTTTTTCAGACATCGCTGCGGGTGTTATCGCCTCTCGTGCTTTTGTTGAAAACTTAGGAAAAGTGGGCATTTTAGAACAAATCAAGCAGTTCGACGATGAATATTACATTGCTCGTCCCTACCCTATTGACTACCCCTCAGTATCTTATATCGTAGAAGATGAAGGACAGGTCTTAGAAATTGGCAATACCAAACTGACCTTTTTCCACGCCACAGGGCATAATCCAGACGGCATTTTTACAATTGTAAACAATATCTTGATTGCAGGTGACTACCTCTGCGATGTAGAATTCCCCTATATCTATCACAGCAGTTGGGCATATCAAGAAACCTTAAATAAAATAGAGCCTCTCATACAACAATTTGGTATTCAACTGTTTATAAACGGTCATGGCAATCCAACAACGGACAAAGCAGAAATAAAGAGGCGCAAAGAAGAAGCTTTGGAATACATCGGTAACGTGCGCGGCAGCATCAGGGCAGGCAAGTATTTTGATTTTGACAGTTATCTGTTAGAGAAAGGATTTCAATTCCCACGCATCATGCGCCGTTTCCACGAAGGCAATTTAAATATTATGCGTCAAGAGGAATTCGGATGATGATAAGTGGTTTTAAAAATACAAAAGCCCTGACGGGAGATGTCAGGGCTTCAAAGCTTAAAATCGGTGAGGGATATTATTTCAACTCCTTCACAAACGCTTCAAATATTTTTTGACTGTTGATATATTCTGACAATTTGCGGGCTTCATTTTGGTCACCAAATAATCGAACGCTGACACCATATAAATGCGTGTCTTGATATTGAACAACTTCAGCTTCCACAAACCCTGCATCAATAGCTTTTTGCTGCTGCTTTTGGGCATTATCCGGTTTGGTAAAAGTACCAATAATGACATAATAACGCTTATTTGTAGATGTTGGTATTGATATAGGATTGGTTTGGAGCGAACTCGCCAAGAAATCCCCCCCCTCAGTATTGACGACTTTTGTCGGTGTCGTTTCCTGTTTTATTGGTTTTTCCATCTCAACAATGGGCTGTGTTTCGACACCTTTTACAATCTTAATGACTGTTCGACGATTCTGTGCGTGTTCCTCTTCTGAACAGTTAACCCCTCGCTTGCAATGATTGCGAATCATCGTCTCGCCATAACCAAATGCACGAATACGATCAGGAGAAATGCCTTTTTCAACAAAAAGCGTTTTAATATTATCTGCTCTGAGTTGGCTCAAAGACATATTAAACACCGCTTTTCCCTTGGAATCGGAGTGAGAAGCAATTTCAATTTCAATTTTTGGGTCTTTTAACATCATTTTCAAAAGCGGAGCCAATTCCGTTTTAGCAGCCACGTTCACTTCTGCATCACCCTCACCGTAATAGATATTTCTCATTTCAAACTTGTAGTTGTTTGTAATAGGCTCAGTATCTATGATTTCATATTGCGGCACTTCAAAGTCATTTTCTCTAAGTTTGCTTTCGTTCCAACCCGTTGAGCGGACCGTTTCCTGTGGCGTTGGCAATGTATCGTTTCGCAAACCCAATCCTTTACTGTTGACAATGACCGTATTTCTTTGAGGTTTTATCATAAAAGCAGCCACTTTGCAGTCTCCTTGTGTGATTGTTTTGACAACATATTTAGCGTTGTACTCAGGCTTTGAAAAATTGAAAATAAACCGCTCACCCACTTGGGCAGATACCGTCACAAGACCATTCATGTCACTCACAACTTCTTGTGAAGGTAAAATATCAATAGGAATTTCAGCACCTGACTCGGCGCGTAGTCCTGTAACTTTACCCGTCGCATCGGTCATAAAAGTCGCATTTTTAATACTTTTCATATTTAAAACACTTATTTTCACATCTTTAATGGGAAAATTTGTCGTTTTATCAATAGTCAAAATTTCAATATTTACACTATTGTTGTTTTGTCCATTCCCATTGACGAACATAACTTTAGACTCATGAGTCTTCGCTTGGTTGTTCATTTGCTTCACAGGCTCCATTCCATTCCGTTCATTTGCTGGTAATGGACTCGGCACATCTTCGAGCTTTGACTGCTTCGTGCCGCTCCTAATTTCTTCCGCATTAATCTTTTTTTGCAAAGGATGTGTTTCTACACTTTCGTCTATAAAGCTGAAAATATCGTCATCTCCTTGACCACTCGCTCTGTTCGATGAGAAAAAGCCGCTTCGTTTATCATCCGAAACGATGATACCAAAATCATCACTTGCCGTATTAATAGGCTCTGGCATAGCCGTAGGAGGAAACCAAGTTTCTACGTATTTTGTGGTCGAAAAAATGTCAAAACCGCCGACAGCTTTACGTCCGTTGGTTGCAAAATACAAGGTATTATCAGGATGGATGAATGGAAAAATTTCATTTTTTGATGTATTGACCTCATTTCCAAGGTTTACAGGGTTGCCCCATTTACCTTTCTGTAAAGTAGAAACATATAAATCTAAACCACCATGACCGCCTGGCCGATTGGAAGCAAAATAAAGTCGCTGACCATCGGCGGATACTGAGGGGTGCATACAATCGAAATTATTGCTGTTGAAGGGCAGTTCCTCTATATTTTCCCAAACACCTTTGGAGTTATTGAGTTTTGCAGAGTAAATTTTCAGTTTCACCTTTCCGTCTCGACCTACTTTCAGTTTCCCTTTTCTAAGATTGGTGCGCGTAAAAAAAACGACATCACCCGTGGTATTGAATGACAAAGGGCCATCGTAGAATTTTGTCGTCAATTCATCTGCAAAAGCAACGGGACGCTGCAAGTTGCCGTCATTACCGCGTTTAGCATAAAAAATAGACGTGGTGGATTTACCTAATTGAGCATCTTCCTTTTTGTCTTTGTTGACAGCTGGATTGGAGGCAATAAAAACCAACCCTTTATGATAAAACGTAGGGCTGTATTCTTGGAATGCCGTGTTGATACCGCGTTCATTGACGACAGTAATTTGAGCCTGAGAAGAAGTTGTTGAAAATCCAAAAGAGGAAAGAAACAACAGTAAAACAAAGGTGCGCTGAAACATTGAATTAAGTTTTAGGTGAATACAAAAACGTTTCACAGTCTCGGTAGAGATTATCACAAAATTTACTTTATAAATTTTGCACCGAATTTCAGTTGATAGCGGCTTGTCCTTTTTTACTGGTGTTTGTAACTTTGTTTTAACCAATAGTTGCTTGGCTATGACAAAGTTATGAATAATTTTAAAAATAAATTAAAAATAAAAGAATTTAAAATATTATTATCTAAAAAATAGGTTCTGGACATCAACAATGAGCATCCAGAACCTTATTTTTTTCATCAGTTTGATTTCCGCACCAAACCAATAACTAATAACAAAGCGACTGCACCAACTGCCGAAGTCAGTATTTGACCGCCCGTTGTTCTTCCAAAGGAAACGTCTAAGACCCCCAATAACCAACTACCTACAAACGACCCTAAAATACCAATGATGATATTGCCGATAATGCCAAATCCAACGCCTTTGACGAAAAAGCCTGCAAGCCAGCCTGCTACTGCGCCAATAAGAATTGTGTACAAAAGTGGATTCATATTATTGTTTTTTAGAAAAATTAAGAAAATGTAGTTTCTAAAGGTGTATGCCCTTGAGCATACTATCAAAAGGAAAGTATGGTAAATATAAAAAAAATCCGTTGTATCGTATCAGACACAACGGATTTTCAAGAAGATATTTTTTTCTGTTATTTAAACAAACTGTCGTAATCGCTCCCGCTACTACCCGATGCCTGTTGTTTGTCCGCTTTTGGCGCATCTTTGAGTTGCAAAGTTTCGCTTTTTTTAGGGTCAAGCAACATCAAAGTGCTTTGATTTTCCCATTCTTCAAGCATTTTCATGCCTTCTTCTTCAAAAACGCCATTTTGAAGGTCAATTGAATTCATAATATTCGAAGACATATCCATGAAACGTTCCATTTCACCGACTTTTGAAGCCACGTCATTATTGATGTTTTCCATTGCCATTTCGAACATCGCCCGCTTGTCAGGGTCGCCTGTCAAGACGTTCATAGCTGAGGACATTGCCGAATGACTTGTGCGTATGATGGCTCTTTCCTGCTCTTTTACCTTCACTTGGTCGCGCGTGTCTTCAAGCAAAATTTGTGAATTATCGTACATTTTGCTCAAAATACGCTCTAAAACCTCTATTTTCTTCGCCAATACGTCATATTTCTCATTACTATCCTGCATCCGAGCCGCTTTGCGGGTAAACAGCACAATCTGCGATTCCTGTCCTTGCTTTTTAGCTTGGTCTGCAAGGCGCATATTTGAGCTGATCTCTTGCGAGTTTTGCGCCATCAGTTGCGTCAACTTTTGCTTCTGTCCTTTCAAAGCAGAAATCTGTTTGCTCATTTTTCCCAAATTTCCTTCAAGGCTTTCGACATAACTTTTCAAGATACCAATCGGGTCAATTGTCACAAACATGCTCGTAATGCCCCGCATAATACTTTTATAACCATACCAAACGAGGTTGCGCATACGTGGGTCAAGCACCATGTAAATGACCGCCGCCAAAGCCACCAGCATCAACGACAAATATAAAAGGTTGGAAGTCAAGGTAATAAGGTAAGGCAGTGCTTGATACAATAAGTAACCGCCGCCGAGCAATATACCCGACATAAAAATAAGCCCCGTAACACCTTCTGGTTTTTGCCAAAACGATTTAGGCTTAAATTGAGGTGTCGGTGTTGATACAGGAGTGATATTCGCCATTTTTCTCAGTGAGTTTTTAAATTTTTAAATAAAATTGATTTTTCTAAATTTAGTTCATTCGCGGTGATTGATTGATACCCCCTCAGTAATTTTCAAAAAAAACATTCACTATTAAAATATTCACCATTACTAAAGGTGTTGCCGCATATTGTCAATGTCTTTTTCTATCAAATTCAAAATACTTTGATGTGTAAAGACATATTTAGATTTAGCTTCATCTATTTTAGCGGCTGCATTGTCTCGGTCATAGTCTAATTCCCGAATTTTAGTCCGCGAGACTTCGACCTCCTCTTGCATCTGCTTGATTTTCAAATCATTATCAGCAATTTTTCTTTTCAATTCTTCTACTTGTTGCAGGTTTTGACCAATTTTCAGGTCTTGCTGTTTTTGCGAAGCCACATCAAAATGCTCTCTTTCTTTGATGAGGACATTTTTGTAATGCGTAGCCGTTTCGATGATTTTATCTTTTGTCAAACCCATCGTCGTCATGGTCGCAAAAGCAGAGCGGATAGCCGTAATTTCATCCAAATTCATTTTTTTCAAATTGTCAACAGCCATCCTAAACTCCAGATAATCAAACCCTGGCAAGTTTGCTTTTTCAATGGCTTTTGCAATAAATTCGACGCTTTTTTCATCTAAACCCAGATTCTCCCCAAAAAAATTCTTCATAAGTGTAATTCTATATTTTTTAAAGCTAAATTTTTCAAAGCTAATTTTCGACCAAAATTAAACATTCTCAGTATCTAAACAAAAGGCTTGACCGTTTTTGTTCGCCCCCTCAGTAAGCCTTCGACAAAATAAGGCTTTTTAGGGTATAAACTTGAATTTTTACCTGTTTAAAAATTCAATCCATTTAAAAATCATTCAAATAAGATACTTTTGCATCTGAAAAAAGTTATTTCCGATTATGCTGAAAAAGATTCAACAATATATACAACAACATCCAACCTATGTTTACATCATCGTTTGGGCAAAAAGTAAGACATTTACAGGCTTTCAAGGTGTCTCACTTTATGAAGTTCTCCGTTTTTTATACGCTGAAGTTTTTCTAAATCCGACAACAATGATGCGGGCCAATGCCATCGCATTTAGTTTTTTCATGTCCTTGTTCCCCGCTTTTTTAGTACTTTTTTCGCTCATCCCATTTGCTATCAGTGCTTTACCCATAAAACAAAGTGATATACTAAAACAACTCAACGATACCATCATAAACGTCATGCCCAATGAAACGGGTGACAGTTTCTACAAACTCATCAGTTCTTTTTTGAAGAAGAAAAGAACCGATTATTTCAGCGTAGGTTTCGTACTCTCCATTTATTTTGCCAGCAATGGGCTCATGGCTTTGATGCGCAGCTTCGAAAGAAACCACGTCATTTTCGTCCGCATCCCACCTCTCCAAAAACGGATTCGCGCTATTGGCATGACTTTTATGCTGGGTGGTCTATTGATTGTCAGCACCTTATTAGTCATTTTGGGTAATCAGATTTTCAATTGGATTTTTAAAGTCCTGAAAATCAATATATTAGGTGCTTTCTTTCTAATTCTATTGAAATGGTTAGCCGTCATCGCAGCCATATATATTGGCATCGCTGTCATCTACCGATTTGGTGTAACACTCAAACGACGCTTACATTTTTTCTCACCAGGTGCACTCAGTGCCACATTTTTATCCTTACTGTCCAGTATTCTTTTCTCTTTTTATGTCGATAACTTTGGACAATATGACAAGGTCTATGGCTCTTTTGTTGCAGGTATCATCCTACTTTTATGGCTACAACTCAACGCCATCATCCTGATTGTCGGCTTTGAGATGAATGCCGCCATTGCTGTCACCCAAGATTTAATGTCTCAAATAAAAATTATTGAAAACACCGCAGCAGCAACCATAAAGGCAGAAGAAGAAGCTAAATAATGGATAGTTGATAATGGATAATGGATAATGGATAATATTAAACAAATTATCCATTATCCATTATCAACTATCCATTAATAACTTATTTAATTTTTAGCTTCTTTTTGATATTGTCAAAAGAGGAATGATAAATTTTATTTTTAATAAAAAAATCAAAGTCCGAAGCGACCATTTGTTCCCAAACCACCCCCTCAGTATTTGAACCTTCAGAGGGAGGTATTTCTTGTTTTTGGAATTTTTTGTACTGCTTGTCAGCTTCTTTGTAATGATTAGACAAAAGATAAATATGTGCCAAATTCAACTGAACCACTAAATCCTCTGGGTTATTTTTAGCCAAAGTTTCTGCAAGTGTTTGGGCTTTAATGAGTTGATTTGACAATAATAAGGCACGAATATGTTTTTTTTGACACGCAGTAGAAGGAAACTCAAAAGCGGTTCTTTCAGCCAATGCTGCCTCGGCTTCAAAATCGCCATTTTGTTCTAACTCATTGATTTTCAACTTCATTGCCTCCAATTCAATCATGCGTTTTTCTAAACCCTCATTTTTAGTTTCAATATAGCAATCCTTTTTCATCCATGAAGCCAGCATTTCTTTTTCACTTTTCACTTTTGCATCGAACTCTTCGGGTGTAAAATTATTGGTCAACTTCGACAACATGCACATGGAGACCTCTGATACTGAGGGGGTCAATTTCCCTTCAAAGCTGGATTGGAACTCTTGAAAAATGGCTTCCCGCTTCGCACCAGACCAAAGGGACTCGTTCGATAAATTTGTCTGCCTATTCTTATTGTAAACAGGTATTAATTTTGCAATAACTGCCGATATTTCAATCCGCACATTCATCCCCGATTTCAAACTGGGATTGGACAAACCAATGACAAAATTGGGCTTCGACACATAGGACTCCACAACGCCACCTGTCATATTTTGTCGCGATGTGTTGCGATCATATTGCCATTTTTTATCGTCTTTGTCTTCAAAAAAACGCCCCCCCTCAGTATCCAACACATAAATATCGCAAGCCGCTGTGCCTGTCGGTTGTACAAAACGGCTGATAAAAGTGGCAGAAATCCCCGTCTTATCCACCAATTTGGTCAATTGTGCTGCCAAACTCACCCATTCCATCGGCTCATTTTTAGATTCCATGGCGGCAAATGAATAATACCAACGGACTGTACCCGTCGGCAACTGTACGGGCAAGGTAAGTCGTGACCGACCGTTTATTTGCGAAACAATTCGGCTATCCAAATAAAAACTTTGTGGTGAAGTAAGCGTCACAACGGTAAAAGCGGTATCATAAGGACGGCTTTGCTGTGAAATCAGGATCGTCAAACAACACGTGAAAACAAGGAAAGTAGTGATAATTTGTTTCATAAAAATTTGTGATTAAGGGCATTAAACATTAATTATTTATAATATAACATTTTCATCATAAAAAAAGTGAAATAAGCGTTCCGTGAGTTTTTAGAAAAATCCCCCTAAATGCCTATTTCACTCTTTCTGATGTTATTCCATTACAAAACGAAACACAAAACTAAGTATTTTACCATACAAAACTTTTACTCAGCTTCTTTTTTAAAAAACTGACGCAAGAATGCGCCTGACGATGTTGCTAAACCTGTAACGAGACCACCCAATGAACCCGTCGCATATATCAATTGCGTGCCACTCAGTTGGCCACCTAACAAGCCCGAAATGGAGTCTGCCATCAAACCGCCATTAGCTGAACTTTGGTAGGCGGCATAAATGCTCCAAATCAAAAACATGGATAAAAAACCATAACCGAAGCTCTTTGCGGGAGTCTCTGCAAGCCAATATCCTACCCAAAAACCAACAATGGCGATTGTCCACCAAGGGAACAGTATTTGTGCCAAAATACCCAATAGTGCAATAGATGCGACTCCTGTCAAAGATGACATAACTTGCTCTTTAATCGTTTTTCCCACCTCTTTGATTTTTGCAGCATCTGCATCAACATTTGGTGATTTTTCCTTCATATCACCAAATTCACCCTCTATATTTTTAAGATTACCCATTTGATTTTGAATATCATCAAACGATATTTTACTTTTACTGTTATCTGCCATTTTATATAAATTTATGATTGTTAAATAGTTGATTTTCAATTTATTGAGCCTTGTAAAACTCTTGAACACTTGTCAAATTTGCGTGTTTTTCATCTGCTTTACGCATAAAAATCGCTTCATAATAATCCCCTTTTGTCCAAGTATCTACAAATTGGTCGTAATTTTTACTACCTGGATTTCCTGATTGACCGCCTGGGTAAACGACATAGGCATGTGGGCCATCGGGTGCTAATTCCACTATCATGCGCCATGAAGGCCCGTGATTTTTCTTAACCGCATTGATGGATTTAGCATAACCACCATTCGCAATATGCGCACGCCCAAAGCCAGGGACATTCGCTATATGCGGTATTTCAGTATCTTTATAATGCGTCCAAATCATCGTAGGATTGCTTGGATATTTCAATTGAATCTCTGCCTGAACCTTAGCCAATTCTGTTGCCATTGTTTTAAAACTCGAATCCAACAAGTCCTGAGCCGTTTCTTTTTTATCCATTGTTGCTTGAATATCAAAAAATTTATTGTTCGCATCCCCCCTCAGTATAGCGATGGTTCGCCATGTTGTTGGCTTCAAAATGCGGTCTTTTTCAGGTCTTGTTAGTATTTCATCCCATACCTCATTGTAAAAGGCTTTGAACCATTCCTCAAAATAAATAGGTGCAACCTCATTGGCATTATAGTTATAATCCCAATTTTTCAGCGCAGCTAACAGTGGCTTCGTTTCATCTGTCAATGCCGTTGTTTCCAATAATTTCAACATCGTTGGCAAAGCCTCTTGCGCCATAAGACTGAAATTATTGCCCTGCATTTTTTTCATCGAGTCAATCGTTATGTCATTCATTTTTGACAACAAATTATTGACGATACGCCCTCGATAAGCTTCAAAATTCTCTGAATCGTAGTAATATGGATACGTTTCGTCGGTTGACTTTTGATTTGCCGAAGATACAAAACCACGCGCTGGATTTTTATAGGCAGGGTTCATATCCTTAGGAACAAAGCCTTTCCAAGCATTGGCAGAACTCGAACCGTCTTGAACAAAACGCCCTTGTTCTTTAGCTTTTATTGGAAAAATACCGCCTAATCGCAGCGCAATATCCCCATTTTTGCAAGCAAAAGCGAAGTTTTGAGCAGGTACATTATAGCCTTCAAGTGCCTTTGCGTAGTCGTCATAATTTTTAGCTTTGTTGAGCATAACAAACGATTTAATGCTCGATTTCAGCACATCATTCGCCAACCAATGAAAAGCCATATTTGCCGCTGGCATGGTATCATTGTCATAAACAATAGGTCCCCAAACCGAATATTTCACCGTGTCTTTGATAATGCCGACACCTTTGACGATAATGTCCTCAACACGTAAATCAACTTTTTTAGTCGCTCCGTCATATTGATATTCTAAACGTGTTGGATTCGTCCATTTCATGGTGTACCAATCCGCAACATCATGCCCCACATTGGTTTGTGTCCATGCAATGTCATCATTAAAACCAATGATAATAGCAGGTAAACCAGGTATTGAAACACCATAAGCATTCATATCAGGCGTTGAAATTTGCATTTCGTACCAAATCGAAGGCATTTTAAGTCCCAAATGCGGGTCGCCACATAAAATAGGGTTTTTGTTTTTTGTTTTTGAAGGACCAACTACCCAATTGTTTGAGCCGTTGCCTTCGTCAGGTTGCAAGTCCTCATGGACACTCGGAAAATCAATCATACTTTTGAGGAACGAAATCCCGATTTCTTCGGGAAGGGGGTTCGTTTTGCTGTCTGAAACAGCCGAAGTCGCTCCTTTTACCAGGGGTGCAGCCTTATAAGATGTTCCAGCAGGCACAACAGGTTGTTGTTCTGGAAATGTTTCGGGATAGATGAAATCGAAATCATTGCCAAACAAGACTTTCGCATTCGTCGCTTGCACATCGTTTTCAGCGAGTGCCAAGTCCATCGCCATGTATGCCGCCAGTAAAGACATCCGCATAGGTGTCCACTGCTCAGGTTTTGCACCCAGAATTTTATATTCAATCGGATAATCTCTGGGGTCTAAGTTCGCTATAAACGAATTTGCGCCCATACAGTAAGCGTTAACCATCGCCCATGTTTCAGGCTCGGCTTGCCACTCTTGTACCGTTTTTTCTGCGCCCAACGTGATACCCCGCCGCCGTTGGAGTTTATCAACATCTACTGTTGACAAACCGACGCGAATGGGTCTATCACCGAGAACTTCAGACAGCCGTCCACCTGCTGCGCGCGTAATAAAATCCATTTCCCATAAGCGGTTCTGTGCATGTAGGTTACCTTGTACGAAAAAGGCATCTTCAATATTTTCAGCAAAAACATGCGGCACCATGCGGTCGTCATAAACAACTTTAACATTGCTTTTCAGACCTTGAGCCGACTGATTACTGGGTTGTTCATTGAGAGGCTTAGCATTATGCCAAAAACCTTGAAAAGGACTGAATAAGCTACCGAGAGCCGGAACAGGTGCACCTTTTATATTTTGTGATGTATTGAGAAACCACGTTAATGTGATGGTCGCTAAGAGCGACAGAAGTAATTTGGTTAGTTTCATATTGCTTTGTTTAAGTTTTCTCGAAAAAAAATTCAAAAAAACTGGATGAATGCTATTAATACTGAGGGGGTGAAAAACGGATAAATGTAGGAAATATAAAACGAATTTTCGCTAAAAATGG
>JANLQI010000330.1:0-2283 GCA_031367705.1 Saprospiraceae bacterium
ACAGATTTAGACGACCAACTATCAGGACAATTCACGAATGCCAAAAAGTTTATTGGCGACGACAATATCATCAGCGTTGAAAGCCGCGACGAATTAAAAACACTTTTGCAAAACAGAAACAGTGGCGGTGTATTTCTGACAACAATCCATAAATTCACAGAGAAAACCGATTTATTGACCGAAAGAACCAATGTGATTTGTATTTCCGACGAAGCCCACCGTTCACAAATCAATCGTGAACAAAAAACAAAAGTGACGGAGAAGGGTGTAGAAACAAAATACGGTTTTGCTTATTATCTCTATAAGTCTTTACCTCATGCCACGTATGTTGGTTTCACAGGCACGCCTGTTGATGGTACATTAGATGTATTCGGTAAAATCACAGATGCCTATACCATGAAGGAATCCGTTGACGATGCCATCACCGTTAGAATCATCTATGAAGGCAAAGCCGCCAAAGTGAAACTGAATGAGGGAAAACTGAAAGAAATAGAAGAATACTATAAACAATGTGCTGAAGAAGGAGCCAACGAGTATCAAATAGAAGAAAGCAAGAAAGCCGTTTTGCAAATGGAAATCATTCTCGGCGACCCCAAACGCTTGAAATTAGTCGCAGAAGACTTTGTAGAACATTATGAGACCCGCGTTACTGAGGGGGCAAGCGTGAAAGGCAAGGTGATGTTTGTTTCAAGCAGCCGACCCATTGCTTACGAATTGTATAAAGAAATCATTGCTTTACGTCCAGAATGGGCAGAAGAAAAACCTTGTGAAGAAGGTGCAGAATTGACTGACAACGAAAAGAAAGAATTGAAACCCATCGAAAAAATCAAAATGGTTATGACACGCCACAAAGACGACCCAACAGCATTATACGAAATGCTGGGCACAAAAGACGACAGAAAGAAATTAGACCGTCAATTTAAAAATGAAAAATCCAATTTCAAAATTGCGATAGTGGTTGATATGTGGCTCACAGGTTTTGATGTTCCTTTTTTGGACACCATATATATTGACAAACCTCTGCAACAACATTCATTGATACAAACCATTTCGAGGGTTAACAGAGTCTATGAAGGGAAAGAAGTTGGTTTGGTCGTTGACTACATCGGTATCAAAACCAATATGAATGTTGCCTTAAAGAAGTACGGCAATGTGCCAAAAGATAATTTTGAAGACATAGATAAAGCCCTTGTTATTTTAAGAGACCAATTGAGTTTATTGAAAATGTTGTTTCATAAATTCGATGCAACACCTTATTTCAACGGCACACCTTTAAAACGTTTGGACTGTCTGAACAAAGCCGCCGAATATGCACAATTAACCAACGATATAGAAAAGAGATTCATGGCATTGGTTAAGAAACTGCGTTCTGCTTACGATTTGAGTTGTTCAAGTGATGAGCTTACTGAGGGGGAGCGTGACCACGTACATTTTTACTATGCGATAAAAGCGATTATTCACAAACTGACAAAAGGCGAAGCACCCGATGCGGCACAAATGAATGATAAAGTCAGGCAAATGATACACGAAGCCCTGATGAGTGATGGCGTAGAAGATATATTCAAACTCGACAAAAACGACCCGTCAAACAATGCCGATATTTTCAGCGACGCATACATGGCAAAGATTGAGAAAATCACGTTGCCGAATACAAAAATCAAATTATTGCAACAACTTTTAGCCAAAGCGATAGAAGAATTTAAAAAAACCAACCGCATCAAAGGCGTTGACTTTTCAAAAAAACTAAAAGCCTTGGTTGATTTGTATAATGAGCGCAAAGATTTTGATGTTTTCCAAAGCGATGTCTTAGATGATGTGGCAGAACAATTTGCCAACTTATTCAAAGAGCTTCAAAAAGAGCGTAATTCATTTGCAGATTTGGGTATTGACTTTGAAGAAAAAGCCTTTTACGACATTCTTAAAGCGATAGCCCAAAAATACAATTTTGAATATCCAGAAGATAAACTCATAACGCTTTCGCAAGCCGTTAAAACGATTATTGACGACAAAGCCAAATACACAGATTGGGCGCAACGTGATGACATCAAAGCGGAATTAAAAGTGGATTTGATTTTGACATTAGCCGCACATGGTTATCCACCTGTGCCACGCGATGAGATATTTAAAGAGATATTTGAGCAGGCGGAGAATTTTAAGAAGTATATGGATTGAATAAGAATCATCCCCATGCGTAAAAACCACAAACCAATGACAGCAATCAAAGGCGACAGACATGTTCAAATGTCAGAGACTTCGGCAAATCAAACAGAAATGGTTTAGGCA
>JANLQI010000350.1:0-11093 GCA_031367705.1 Saprospiraceae bacterium
ACTTATTTGGATTGCAATTTCCCCTTTTGGGTTGGCTTCCCACTTGAACCACATCTGAGCCACGATGATGGACGCAAAATAGACTTATCCTTTTTTTATACAGATGCTGAAACGCAAAAAACGACCGCAGAACGCCCGTCATGGCTCGGCTATGGCGTGTGCGAAGAACCGAAAGGCGGAGAAGAGAACCGCGCCGAATTTTGTTCTGAACATGGTGGTTGGCAATACAGCTTTATGAAAAATTATATCATTTCACAAGCACCAAAACGCCGTTATCCTTTTGATGCTCAACATACAGCAGCCTTGATGCGGTTTTTTATAGCCGATTCACACGTCAATGGCGTTATGATTGAACCACATTTGGAAAAACGATTGGGTTTTTTGAACCAACCGAAAGTGAAAACACCACCTTGTAATTCTGTTCGGCATGATGACCATATTCATGTTTCTATTTATTGAAGGGAAATACTGAGGGGTGCTTAAAACAAAAAAGCCCCTTGTGGGAGTTGCGTAAAGTTATGCCAATTATGGGCAAACGTTTCTCCGAAAAAGCATGAAATTTGGAAATAAGCCTTATTTTTGTAAAAAACGAATGCTTTTATACTGAGGGGTGTTATTTTTTTTCAAAAATTTGGTATAACTTTGTCTATAAACTTAAAACATGAAAGTACCTAACTATGAGCAAGCCTATATTGAACAAGAAAAATTGACGCATTATTTGCTCAATTTTGATCACCCTGAAGGAGCGAGTAAAGCTGCTTTCTATGAAGCATTAGGGTTTAATTTGTTAAATGCGAATGAATTGGAAAGAGAACTTTTGAGAATCGTAAAGGAAAATGATATTGATTCAGTAAGTGAAAACCAACATGGCACTAAATACATCGTCATAGGGTTGCTTTTAGGAAAACAAGAACGTTCACGATTATTGAAAACAGTTTGGCTTATTGAAAACAGTAAAAAATTTCCCCGTTTAATTACGGCTTATCCTTTTTAAATCAATAGATTATGGAAAATAAAATCAAAAATTATGACCGTGTTATTTTAACAGTTGACTTACCTAAAGACGGTTTAACAAAGGGCGACGTAGGTGTTGTTGTAGATACTTATGAAGCAGGTAATGTCTTTGAAGTTGAATTTATGACACTCGACGGCTCTGATACGATAGCCGTTGTAACACTTGACAATACTCAAATTCGGTCTATTCCTGCGCGGGTTATGATGCACGCTCGGGCTTTTTGACTATTCTGAGGGGTGCTTAAAACAAAAAATCAGTTTAGTTAACTGTTATCATTTTGTAAAAAAGTCAGTCCATTGTGCTTGTTTTGTTGTATTATAGAACCTTGCGGGTGTTTTTAAACATTCAAATCGAATATTATTATCAAAGCAATAAGATTGAATTTCCCCTACTTTTAATTTCATATTTGGAACATCTGAAAAAGTTGACCTTGTAAAACAAATACGTTTTAAATTTTTCAAAATCTCAATTTCATTAATAACATTTCGCCATTCTGAAACTTTGTTATCAAGATATTTGTCATCATATTTATCAATCTTGCTTTCTTCCATGTGAGCTTCTAAAATTATATCTATAAAGTCCACTTTTACTTTTTTGATAAAAACTAATTTTTCTTGTTTACTTTTCCCTTTCAAATCTTGTTCATTATAAGCACCAGGCAATAAACGCCATAAGTAATTCTTAGGTCGTCCATAAAAAAAATCTGCCTCATTCCCCTTTGTATTAGGATTAAATGTTCCTATTATCAAAGTTTCTGTATCAACGTTTATTTTGTGGTCAAAAAACTTATGTTTGACTATTAGCATAATTTATTGATTTTGAATGATTTAAATGATTGATTTTTTCAACTACCAACTAAAAATAGAGAACGTGTTTTTAGTAGGTAATTAATTCTACTTTGGCACTTTAGAATTTCTTACAGGGCTACGCCCTTATTTCGATATTTCTGACAATGAAAGGCTACCAACGTTTTGCACCTACGGCGCAATTGTACCTTAGAAATGCGCCGTAGGTGCAAAGCATTGGTAGAAAAAGTCTTCAAAATGAGACTAATCGGAGCGTAGCTCCATAACTTTTCTAAAGTGCCAAAGTAGAATTAAATCTGTCTTTAAAAACGCAACCACAAATATACAAAAATAAATAAATTAAAATTTTAAACCAATTAACAGTTTACAAATTGTTAACAAAATACTGAGGGAGTCAAGCTATCTTCAAGCCCTACCATATTCCTTCTATTTTTTATAAAACAAATAAAAATCTAAGAATTAACGACCAAAACAGATGCTCACAAGCTGTATTTACCTTAACTTTGACAACAAAACAATATCAGATGGCAACGACTTCTTTATATAAAATACCCGAAGAAACGGCGTCTATGGCAGCCGATAATACATTACCTTATGGTGAAGTGGCTTTTGAATTGCCTGAACAATTGGCGCATATTCAAGCAGCTATTGACCATTCAGCTTTTATTCAGACTTTATCAGACAATTGGGACGATGAAGGCGGTATGGCTGTTTCTTTAGACCTTTATAAATCCGCTATTGGTTTTCTGAAAAAATACGCGTTTTTTGTCTATAAAACCTTTGATAAAATCATCGCTGAACCCGATATCGTACCTGTAAAAGATGGTACAATTGATTTAGAATGGCATACACCTCATGCTCGAATGTTGGTAAATATCAAAAACAACAACATTGCATCTTATTATGGCGACAATCTAGGCAATCTTAACAGCATAAAAGGAAAAGTCTCTACTGATGAAGTTGAGCCTTTTTTGGCAACTTGGATGACCAAATTGAGTATTTAAACTTTGGGAAATAGCCCTATATTACCCCTTCAAATCCAATTTCTAAACAATAACCAAACTGCAAGAATGAGAAACAGTGCAATCTTTCTCCTGTCTCTTCTACCCTATTTCGCTTTTTCACAACAAGCCAAAGGCGATTATCCCTATCATGGAGTCAATTTTACGCAAGTGACTTTGCAAGACAATTTTTGGTTGCCGCGTATGGAAATCAATCGAAAAGCAAGTATTCCGCACAACTTTTCAAAGTGTATCGAAACGGGACGTGTCAAAAACTTCACGAATGCGGCGGCGCATGAAGGTAAATTATGCTCTATTTATCCGTTTGACGACACCGATATTTACAAAACGCTGGAAGGTGCGGCGTATTCGCTTCATATTTATCCCGATCCTGTTTTGGATAAACTATGCGACTCATTGATAGCCATTGTCGCCAAAGCGCAAGAGCCTGATGGCTATCTCTACACAGCGCGGTCTATTGATTCTTTAGCGGGACATTCGTGGATGGGCAAAACGCGGTGGCTGAAAGAAGAGGAATTGAGTCATGAATTGTACAATTCAGGGCATTTGTTTGAAGCGGCAGCAGCGCATTTTTTAGCGACAAAAAAGCGGAATTTGTTAGATATTGCTTTGAAAAATGCCGATTTATTGGACAGAACTTTCGGAAAAGACAAATTGATGGTTGCACCCGGGCATCAAGTGGTTGAAATGGGTTTGGTCAAATTGTATCGCGTAACGGGTCAAATTAAGTATTTGAATCTCGCCAAATTCTTTATTGATGCGCGCGGGCGGACAAAAACATATTCCAAAACCAGTAAGGATTTATGGGAAAATGGCTCGTATTGGCAAAACCATAAACCTGTTACGGAACAAACGGAAGCGGTCGGTCACGCAGTGAGGGCGGCGTATCTTTATACTGGCATGGCGGACGTGGCGGCTTTGACCGATGAACAAGGCTATATTGATGCGATTAATAAAATTTGGCTCAATGCCATTACCAAAAAAACGTACATCACAGGCGGCATCGGAGCAGCAGGTAATGGCGAAGCTTTTGGCGACAATTACGAACTGCCGAATGAGGAAGCGTATTGTGAAACGTGTGCCGCCATTGGCAATGCGTATTGGAATTACCGCATGTTTTTGTTGAATGGCGATGGCAAATATTTTGATGTTGTGGAACGCATTATTTACAATGGCTTTTTGGCGGGTGTAAGTCTTGATGGCAAAGGTTTTTTCTATACAAATCCGATGGAAACGAATACGCGGAATGGTAAACCGACGGGTGAAGCCGCCCGTTCTGCATGGTTTGGTTGCTCTTGTTGCCCGACGAATATTGTCCGATTTATACCTTCTTTGCCTGGTTATATGTATGCTAACAAGGAAAATGATGTGTATATCAACCTCTTTTCAAGCAGTACGGTAAACGTTGTTTTGGACAATGGTAACAAAATAAATTTGAGCCAACAAAGCGATTATCCTTGGGATGGTTTGGTGAAAATTATGGTTAATCAATTCGATAAAAACAATTTTAATCTGCGTGTGCGGATTCCAGGATATGCTCGAAATGAGGCTTTTCCAAGTAATTTATATCAATTTCAAGACAATTCAGTCCAAAGAGCAGTCATTAAAGTGAATGGACAGGAGTTTTATTATACGCTCGATAAAGGTTATGCGATAATTACAAGAGACTGGAAAAAAGGTGATGTCGTTGAAGTGGCTTTACCTATGGAAGTCCGCCGTGTCGCCGCTAATGAAAACGTGAAATCTGATATTGGAAAGACGGCTATACTGAGGGGGCCTATTGTGTATTGTGCTGAGTTTGCAGACAATAATGGAAGAGCGAGTAACCTTGTTTTGTCGGATAATGCAACATTTACAACCGAATATCGCAAGGATTTATTGAACGGCGTAATGGTTCTAAAAAGCAAAGCAACGGCTGTTAATATTGAAAACGATGGCACTAAAATCAGTAGTTCTGAGCAACCTTTGACCTTGATACCTTTTTATGCACGGTGCAACCGAGGCGTTGGAGAGATGCGGATTTGGTTGCCAAAGAAGATTGTGAATGTTGATTTGTTGGGATACTGAGGGGTGTTGAATTGTTGGTATTGTTCTACTGTTAGAAATGACTACAATAGAACAATACCAACAATACAATTATTTCACATCTACTAATTCGATGTCAAAGATAATAGGGTTATTACCTTTAATGATACTACCAGAACCAGAACTGCCATAAGCATAAGCAGAAGGGATAAACAACTTGCCTTTGCCACCTTTTTTAAATTTTTGGAGACCAATTTTCCAACCTGTTATGATATTTCCGCCTAATACCGTCGTGAAAGGTAAAGCAGCTGTTTGGTTTCCGTCGAAAACGGTGCCGTCTAAAACATAGCCTTTGTAACGAACGCTAACAGTGTTACTGAGTGTAGGAAAGTTGCCCGTGCCTTGTGTTTCGACAATAAAATAAATGCCTTCTGGTGTTTTTTCTGCCACCAATTTGTTTGTTGTTAAGTAATCTGTGATGAGTTTGTCTTCATCAACATCCTTTTTACAAGCGATTGTACCGCCCATTAATGCCGCTAATAGGCTGAAAATCAATACTTTTTTCATGATTCTTTTTAAAATTTTGTTTAAAATAAAGTACAAAGTTAGACATAGATGAACGTCTAAGATACTGAGGGGTCGTTTTTAACAAAAATTAAAAGGGCCAACAGCAAAAAAAAGCAATGTCTCGATATGAGACATTGCCTTCCAACAATTAAGTTTGACAGCACTTATTCGGCAAACTTTATCTTTATTTCCTTGAGGAATGTTAATTTTTGATCAATTTTTTAGTCCACAACTGCCCACCATGTCTGACCGTTACGAAATATAAACCACTCGGTACTGAGTACAAATCGAGCTTTATGATATTAGCCGTTTTTGATACCCAACGTGTTTCAGTCATAATGGTTTGACCTGACATGTTTGTCAATGTTATCGTCGCATTAGACTCACTTTCAGGACTCATTTGTATAGCAACGTCATCGGATGTTGGGTTTGGAAAAACTTTTAGCCCCCCCTCAGTATCGAGACCATTTTGGAAGCGATTTTCGATAGCCGTTTGTTGTCCCATAACATTGACATCTGACTTTTGAATCAAGTTTGTAGCTGACGCTGTTGTATTTATGTCTAAAGAATAACAATTAGTGGCATCGAAAGCACCATTGTAACCATAAACAACGACGATAAATACATCTGTTTTGGACACTGTATATGAGATAGATTCATTGGCTGTACCCATATTTTCAGACGATTTCAATAGGCGCAACTTAGAATCATATAATTTAATATCGTAATCAGCAGGTAAATTGGACAATAGAATAGTGAAACTTGTACCTGCATCTGCCTTGAAAGAATACCAATCTCTGTCGCCAGCAACACCAATGAAAGCTTTTTCAGTTCTATTTGTCGTGATAGGCTGTGCGGTTGTCCAAGTATTATTTGGTTCAAAATTGTCGGAACAAGTAGGCGGTAACACAACTTTAGTATTGGTTGCAAAATTGAAGGTGGTTGAAAACGCACTTTCTCCACCTGTGCTACAAAGAGTTTTTAATCTAAAATTATAAATTGTTGAACTATTTAAATCGCTTATAGTAAAGGTGTTAATCGCAACTTTATTGACTGCAATCCAATTTGAAACGTTATTCGCTTTATATTCTATGGTATATGAACGGGCGTTTTCTACCTTATTCCAAGTGATTTTTGCATTTGTTTCTGAAACATTCAATAAAGCAATATTGGTAGGAGTCGTGCAGACAGGCGGTGTAACGATTCCACTGCAAAGGTTTGATTCAACAAAGCTATACCGTGCGCCACCTTGTACAAATAATGACCGCATCCGTGCTTTTTGACCATTTGAGAACATCGCCATACAAGCATCGTTGGTATAATCCATAAAATTCATTGTCATTTCGACGATATTATTGCCGCAAGTTGTATTGTAAGCGGGATAAGTAGGGCAGCCAAAATTTGCGCCGTGGTGCAAAGGCGTATCGGCCACATGGTCATCGCCACAACGGGTATCGCCCCAGATGTGAAACAAATTGAGCCAATGACCTACTTCATGTGTCGTTGTGCGTCCTAAATGAAAAGGAGAACGGGTGTTCATCGTTCCGAAGTAGCGATAATCAATCACAACACCGTCTGTACTGAGGGGGGCTCCAGGGAAAGAGGAATAGCCCAATGAGCCACTGCCGAGGTTGCAGACCCATATATTAAGATAGCGCGTTGCATCCCAAGGAGCGACACCGTCTTTTGTCGGACGTTTCATGTCGTCATTGCTCGACCAGCTTGTTTTTGATGTGCGATAACGGTCAATACCGTTTGTTGGCGTACCTGTAGGTGTAACTTGAGCCAAGCAAAAGTTGATTTCAACATCTGCTACCAGATTTAAAAAGGTACTGGGAATAGAAGCCGCTTCTGCATTGAGTTTGCGGAAATCTTTGTTCAAAACATCAATTTGTGATTGCACTTGGGCATCACTGATGTTTTCAGCTGCTGCATTGTAAACGATATGAACGATGACGGGAATATTGATGACTGTCCGCTCAGATACTGAGGGGTTGCGTTGAACGAATGCTTGCGTCTGACGCTCGACATTATTGATTTGTTCCTGAATTTCAGGATTTGATTTGATTAAATTTTCAAGAACCTCAGGAGCTGAGCATGTTCTATTTTGAGCAGATAAAAATTGGGTAGTTGCGCACACCAAAAGGAGTGCCAAGAGTGTTTGACGTAATTTCATAGTTTGCTAAATGTGTTTGCTTAAAAAATGTATGTTCGTTTGTGCTGTCTTTACTTATCTGAATTGTGCTGTCTTTAAATTGATTGTTTGTGGCTCATTGGTTTTATAAAAAATATAAATTATTGATTGTCAACGTTTAGTGAATTCTAAAAACGCACTAAACGTTGATTTATCTTATAGAAAATGAATTTAAAAAAACAGACTCCACAACAAGTTGCGGAGTCCGTCTCCACAAAAACTCATTTTTAACCATTATCTTTTTTGTTATTGGTTATTGGGGATTAGTAATTGGCTGGAACGGCTATACGAATAACCAATCCCCAATCAACCAAATCAGTTGCTCACTTTCAAGAGCTTTTTCACGGCTCTTTCACCGTCTTTCTCAGCGACGACTAGGTAAAAACCACTGGGTAGTTCTGTCAAGTCGAAGGATACTGCTGGCGTTGTTTTAGTAATATTCTTAGCAATTTGGGTTTTTAAAACACCGTTGCTGTCAAAAATTTGAACATTCACTAAGCCATCGGCTTGAACATCAAACATGATATTGACATCATGTACGACGGGGTTAGGGTAGATGGCAAAACTTCTAGTTTCTGTCGCCCTTGACTGTAATGTTGTTGGTGTTTTGAAGACTACTTCTTCAGAATATTCACTATCGGTACAGTCGCCTTTGATGCGGCAGGTATAAGATTTTCCTGCAACAAGCCCGTTGATAGTGAGTGAAAGGTTGGAGGTTTGTGTGACTGTCCAATTAGCCGTACTGTCCATTTTATATTCGCATGTGTAAGATTTCATACCTAAAATTTCGTTCCAAATAATGTTTGTTGATGTTGATTTGATGTTATTTACTATCGGTTTGTCTACATTACAAGTTGTGGGTTTTGCATCGAGACAACCATCAGAATCTAAAATTGAAGCACGTCTTGAAGCAAAAATAGCTTGAATCCGTGTTTTTTGCCCCTGAGTAAACATGTACATATAATCGTCATAAACATAATCCATAAAATTCATGTTCATATCACGGGTTTGTTTGCCTGTACAGTTACTATACTGAGGGGTCGTAACTGCTCCAGAATATGGCCCTTTTTGTTGCGGGGTATCTGCTACATAGTCGTCTCCGCAATCGAGGTCTCCCCAAGTATGTATCAAATTTAGCCAATGTCCTAATTCATGCACGCAAGTCCGACCTCTATTAAAAGGGGCTTGAGCGGTCCCAGTCGTACCAAAAGCCTTGTAATCAATCACTAAACCGTCCAATTCAACTGGAGAACTTGGAAACGATGAATAGCCCAAAATACCTCCGCCTATATTACACACATAAATATTCAAATATTTTGAAGGGTCCCAATTATTGAAACCGCCTTTTGCTGGACGTTTAACATCATCATTTGCCCCCCATGAAGTTTTCGTCGTTGCATAACGTACAATCCCTTTTGTCGGATTTGCTTGCGGGTCACGTGATGCTAACTGAAAACGAATTTGGCAATCAGTCGCAAGGCTCGAAAACTCTGCGGGTATTTTTGAAACATCCGTGTTTTGTTTATTAAAATCTCGGTTCAAGGCATCAATTTGAGATTGCACTTGAGCGTTACTTATGTTTTCAATGTCTGTTCGATAAACAATATGAACGACAACTGGAATTGTAGTTTGTCCGCCACGTGTTTCAACACGATTTTCTGTTGAAAACTGGGCAGTTTCACGTTCAATAGATTCCATTTTTTGACGCATTTCAGGGTGTTCATCAAGCTGTCTCAGCAAATTTTCGTGCGAGTGACATCTCGTTTTTTCAGGGGGTTGTTGCGCTTTAATCGAACCTATTACTATGGGGGATAGAAATAATAATAAAGATGTTTGGGTTATAAATTTTCTCACTTGCTTATAGTTTTGTGTGTTTACTAAAAAAATGTTTTGTGTTAAATGATTGATTCAAAAGTATATAGACTCTCAATGTTTAGCAAGAATATCTTCTCGTTTCAAGATAATTACCAAATAAAGGTTAGGTGTTTTTTACTTTCTAAAAATTAAATTTTTAAATTTTAGAATATGATATTTTAACGTATAACCTAAACCCTTGTATTTCAAACTTATATTTTAATTATACACATAAAATATAATCAGTCACGAAAAACGAACTAACCTCTTAGAGGTAGGAAAAAACAGCATTTTCGACGTTGAAAAGACTTTTTATACCCTGTTTAGGTCAAACATATTGGAAATATTTTTTTTCCTGTTCATTTTTTCCTGATTTGTGACAGCCAAAAATTACAAAAAACAAACGCCACCTCATGTCCTCACATCAAAGTAAAAGTTGACTTTAATGAGCATTTTTGCTTGGATTTCATTTAAAACCAATCAAAAACGAAGATTTAATCTCAAAAAAAAACTTGACAAATTGTCATAATTGATACCTTTACATCACATCAAATCAAATTTATAATGAGAATTAATTCACTCTTAGTCTTTTTATGCTTTGCTCAATTACTCTTAGCGCAAGGCAACAGCAACCAACAATACGTCAACCCTTTTATCGGCACGGGTGGTCATGGGCATACGTTTCCTGGCGCAACTGTGCCATTCAGTATGGTGCAGCTTTCACCCGATACGCGTACTGAGGGGTGGGATGCCTGTGGTGGCTATCATTATGATGACTCGATGATTTTAGGGTTTTCGCATACGCATTTGAATGGTACTGGCATTGCAGATTTTTGTGACGTTTTAGTTACGCCACAATGGGGCGCAAGTCTGGCATTTCAACATAAAAATGAAATTGCCAAAGCGGGTAATTACAGTGTAAAATTCGATAAAGTGCCGCTAAAAGTGGAATTAACAGCTTCTGAAAGGGTTGGTTTTCACCGTTATACAGTGCCAAGTGGTGCTAAAAATGCCCGTTTTACCATTCGTTTTAATGCCCGAAATCAAATTTTACAAGGCGATATGCAGAAAATGGGCGATAAAACTATTTCAGGTAGTTGTGCGCTTTCGGGTTGGGCAAAAAACCGAAAATTGTCTTTCAATTTAGAATCAAATGCTAAAATTAAGACTTTTACAAAAAGAATTATTGCACATGCCACTTGGCAGGAAAATGTGGTTGATGTCATATTTGAAGTGCCTAAAAACGAGCAACTGCTACTTAAAGTCGCTCTTTCTCCAGTTTCAGAACAAAATGCACGTGAAAATATGCAGAAAGAAATCCCGCATTGGGATTTTGATAAAACCCGAAATGAAGCAGAGCAGAAATGGGCAAAATACCTCAACCGCATCCAAATCGAAGGCGATAATGAGCAAAAAACCATTTTTTACACCGCTTTATATCATGCTTTGATACACCCCTCAGTATGGCAGGACGTAAACGGTGATTATCGAGGTTTGGACAATAATGTGCATAATACGAAAGGGTTTGCCTATCATTCCATCTTTTCGTTGTGGGATACCTATCGGGCAGCGCATCCGCTATATACAATTGTGTGTCCTGAAAAAGTATC
>JANLQI010000386.1:0-8912 GCA_031367705.1 Saprospiraceae bacterium
TATTTTTCAGTTTTCAAAAAATTCATCAAGTTATATGTCTAACGAATCGAATAAATCTAATTTCTTTTGGACAAGCTATGCAGATTTACTAACGAGTTTGTTTTTTGTCATGTTAGCTTTATACGTCGTCACTTTTGTGATTCTACGAAATGAGCAAGCAAAATATAAAGCAGATTCGGATAAATTAAAAAAGCTGCAACAGATAGAAACATCTGTCAATAATATTGATACTTCTGGAAAATACTTTGAGTATCAGCAAGCGTTCAAAAAACATATTTTGAAGGTTAATGTACAATTTGAACGAGGCAGTGCAAATATCCAAAATATTCAGAGCGACCAAAGGGAAAAACTATATGAAGCGGGCGTAAAGGTTAAAGACCTCATTACCCGCATGAATAATGAACATAAAGCAGACAATATTAAATATCTTGTATTAATTGAAGGTCAGGCATCGCAGGATAATTTTCAAAATCATGAATATTCAAATTATGTTCTCAGTTATGAAAGAGCTGTTTCACTATTGAATTACTGGAAATCTCGGGATATATTGATAGGTGAGAACAAGCTGCCAAATTGTGAACTTATATTAGGAGGGAGTGGTGAATACGGAGAACCTCGAAGTGATAAAAATGAAGCGAATCAACGTTTTCTCATTCATATTATTCCAAAAATAGGGATTTTAAAGTAAAAAGAATATTTCATGAAATATAATAAACAAGTCATTTTAAGCTTTGTAATTATTTTGATTCTAAATGGGTGTAGTAATTGTTCTTATTCAGGGAGACGAAGTTCAAAACAACAAGAGCAAAACACATTAAATAACATTGATAAAAGAGATCGGCGGAACAGCACAACGCCTTCTCTTGATGCTTCACCCATATCAATAGAGGGTAAAAGTATTCCAATTTCGGCTATCGTAGAACGTGTTGAACCTTGTGTATTTCTCGTTTATGCCCTCGATGCACAAGACAATACAATTGGGCAAGGTACAGGTTTTTTTATATCATCATCTGGAATCGGTGTAACAAACTATCATGTTTTTAAGCCAGGTGTTCAATGGGGCATTAAAACATTTGATGGCAAACAATATCGTGTTAGACGCATCATAAAACAATCAGAACGGTACGATTTTGTGGTTTTTGAAACAGAAGTACAGCCGAATGTCACATTTCCTTATTTGCGAATAGCCAACCAAACACCCAGAAAAGGCGATGAAGTTCTTATTTTAGGCAACCCAGAAGGTTTAGAGAGTACTTTGTCAAGAGGTATTGTGTCGTCCATACGAAAGTTGGATAATACAGATGATTTGATTCAAACAGATGCAGCTATTTCGCATGGTTCAAGCGGTAGTCCTGTGATAAATATCAATGGCGAAGTCGTGGGTATTGCAACACTTAAAATCAATGAATGTGAAAACTGCAACTTTGCTATGAACATTCAGCTGATAAAATAGATCGAATTAAAACATAAATTTCAAGGGATGAAACTAAAAATTGCTTCTTTTTTGTCTGTAAGTTTATTTCTGATGTTTGTGCAATGTACGAATCATGAAACTATTGCGAACATCAAGAAAACCCCTCAACGCTATGCAGATAAAACAATCAAGGTATCAGGAATCGTGCAAGATTATGGTATTGTTGCACTGGGCGAAGCGTGGCGTTCTTTCCTCTTAGACGATGGTTCGGGAAGTATTATTGTTAAAACAAATCGGACTGTTTTACCTAAGTCTGGAACGCAAGTAACAATTGCAGGAGAATTAGAACAAATAACGCTCATTGGCGTGATTTTGAAGGAAAAGTAATTCTCAAAAACGCCTATTCAATCTCTTTTAGGCTTGTAATCGGATGAATCTCCCAAACACTCACTCTCCAACTCTTTTGCTCATCTCTATTGTAAAGATAAGCCTTATCACCATGCTCCCAATCATAAAATAACCAACCCTCAACTTCAACTTCTTTCCCTTTGAGTTTTTTCAAATTTTTGTAAGACCAATCCTCATTTTTTGCTTTCATCAATTCCCTTAATCTGGGTGTTATTTCGACTATGACATGTTGCCATTTTTCGGACATCACATCTTCACTCGGAGAAAGATGAATGTGAATATCATAAAAATCTTTGTTCTTAATTTTGCAATTACATTCCTCCGCATTTTGTTCAGTCATTAAGGCAATGTATCCGCGCAACCGTCCCGACTTTTTTTGATCAAAGCGTTTTGGGTCTCTCCCATCTTGATAAATGTTTTCCCAATTAAAACTGGTATCAATATCTGATTCTTTTGGTAAAGTCCATCTATTTTTTAACTCATTACTTCGTTTTTCGTCTTTGTCATCAGCAAGACCTTCAAGAGGGCAAGAGTTATCACCAATTGTTAAAGTATTATAATTTTTTGAACGACGATGGTCGGAACATCCTATAAAAAATAGCAATGAAAGCAAAAGGCAAATTGAAGAAGGATTTAATTTCATGTTTTTAGGAGATTTTTTGACAAATATACACCTTTTTATATAAGTAAATACAAAATGCACTATTGTTTTATGAGTGCATTCTGCATTTAATTTAGGTATTTAAGGGTATTTTTGTGATTAACCATTTAAAACAAAAAAGCTCTCCAACACAAAGTCGAGAGAGCCATTTGAAATTGCCTTATTTACTGAGGTGTCACTTCATTTTATCATTAATCGGGCATTGGTATTGAATAAACCACTCCCTAACAAACCACATCAGCACCAAGATGCAGAGCGTGATAATCAAATATTGAACAGACTATGACCTCAATACTTCTTCCGTTAAATGCAATTTATTATCTGACAGTGTCATTGTTTTTTATATGTAATTAAAAGGTTGATTAAAATGCGTTATTGGTATTTCTTCATTTGGTTTGCCCTCTTGTTCTTTCTTTGAAGAACTGAAAATCAAAGTTAAACCACCTAAAACGATTGCTGCAAGTAAAATCCAAACCCAATTTTCAGTAATAAAGGGAATAAATCCACCGACTTCAACATCAGGAACTTCTATTCCATTAGCAAATAAGGCTTTCACATCAGGCATTATAGGAACATTTATTTGTACTATTTCCATCAGTTTTTCACTTTAAAGTTTGATAAAATATTTGAGAGTACATCCGTAATGTGTTCAAATCGGTGTGTTTTACCATTGATAGGCACATCTTTGCCAACCAAATGTTTATACGGTTCAGCAACGGCTTGGTATTTCGACAATTCGTTTTGCAATCGTTTATGCCGTTGCATCAATTCTTTGTAATCATCGGATTCTTTTGGGTCATTTTGTCCTGACATTTCTTTGGTCAATACAAAACCAATATAATCCGATAAGTTGATACCTAATCGCGCACCACGCTCGATGAGTTGAGTTTTTAAAAGCGGTGAAACCCGAAGATTGATATTCGTGGTTTTCATCGTTAAGAAGTCTATGCCTTCCATTGTTAAATTCTGTTTAAATGAAAAAATTAATTTTAAAAGGCAAAGTTGTGGTCATTTTGATAACGGATTAGGCGATAAGCTGCATTAGACTGCGTAAAGCACACTTTTTATTGTTTTACAGGCGTTTGGCGTGGTTTTTACAAGTGTTTGACAATTTATCTCTCAACAATTCATCTAAAAACAAAACGCCCGAAACACTTATTGACAAGTATTTGACGGACGTTTTATAGGCACTTTACTGTTGTTTTACAGTTATTTACCAGAGATTTTACGGTCTTCTTCTATTTCAGAAGGTGTACCCAATTCTTCAAAAACCACTTTGATTTGGGCGGGAGTCAACACTTTACATTTTTGATTATAATGTGGCAACATGGACTGGATGGATTTGAGCCAAGTGTTCAAGGTTTCGCGGCTGATGCCATACATTGTACGAAGCTCGAACTTAGAATATGATTTTATGAGCATTTTTTAATTAGTTTTTATGTTTATCAATTTTATAATCCCAAAACAAGGGATACCCCTCAGTATCAGATAACGCCCACCCTACTTGTGCATCCCGTTTGATAAAATAATCTGCAAGGTCGTAGCCCTCTGATTTGTCATTGGGGGTAGCGTGTCGTTCAAGCAAATCAGAAGTTGTTACGGCGCAACCGAGATTGAGCAATTCTGTTTCCTTGACTTTCCATTTGTCATAAGCTTTGAGGTCAGGAAAAAGAATAACTTTTCGACCCCTCAGTATCGAAGCGTTTTCGGCTTTCAAATTGTGTAAACCGCCTGTTGCCAACCATAAATATTGTGGCAGTAAAACCGTCATTAAAACAGCCGTTTTTTCACTTTCGACAATGGCTATGGTTTTATCAATGGGTTTATTTTTCAATTGGTGTTCACCGAAAAGGCATTGCTGCAAATTGTAGTCAGCAAGTTTCAACGTTGTATGCGCCCAGTTGATATACTTTTTACCATTGTAGTCCTTCCGTCTTTTGCCCGTAACACCATCATATAACATGATTTTACCTGCATAGACATTGCCCAATATGTCAATTTGCCAAAACACCGTTGCGCCAGCCCAATGCTTCGATGTACCAATACGAAATTGCTTGACAAGCTGCATCGCCAATTCATCGCCAAACAAACTTTTGAGATACGAGACGAAATAATTGCACTCATAATGATTTTGACTTTTTTCAAAAATACTGAGGGGTATGGTTGAAAAAGTATCAGTATTCATGTTGGAAGTTGGAAATGCTTTATATAGGGGTTTTCCAACTTCCAACATCTTTGCATCGGGATTATCCACAAAAAACTGCTTAGGTGTGTAGTGATAACCACAGTTGTTGAGGCGGTTACACATACCTACATGTTCTGCCATATATTCGCCTGTTTCATTGTCTATGTAGCGTTTGAACTCGCGTTTACCGCATTGTGGACAGTGAAAAAGTTTCGTTGGACGGTGATTGTCCAATTTGAAACGGTATTGTTGAGTAGTCATTTCTAAAATGTTTAGCGTTTGAGTAAAGTGAGTAAAGTGAGTAAGCAGGATTTGATTTTCTCACTTTTCTCACTTTTCTCATTCGGTTGTTAATCAATAAAGTTTGAAATATTTGCCCGTAGCTATTTTCTTGAAATATATCTTATCGTATATAAATCGGTCAAAAGTTGCCCGTTTCATACCCAACGACATAGCAATTTGAAGCCCATCCTCTCTTTGAAATTCGTCGGGAAGTTTTTTATAGATTTCAAGTTTATCGGGCGTTAAAAAATCTAAGGCATTGTAGCTGCTAATGATTGAATGTACTTTTATAGCATTCTGACGGAAATATTCAGCTAAAATAATAGCTGATTCTGCGGCTTCTTTCTCGATAACACAACGAGACGCAAAGTCACCACACACCACATTAATTAGTTGAAAAATAATACAAAAACGCCCGATATAGGTCTCTAACTTGCTAAAAACACCCGTAAAAGCGACATTAGCAGGGTTATTATACTCGGCAAGATTGACTTCATTAACCCAATCATAAATTAGTTTTTTTGATTCGGATGTAAATTCAAGAATACGCGGTTGATGATGTCCCTCCTCATTTGTCTCATATTCAAAATCGAATATATCGTGAATGATTTTTTGGTAATCATCGAGAGTTTGCTGTGATAACTCGGTATCGCTCCACCCTAATTTCGCCAAATTATCAGGAAAACAAAAAAGCAATCGGTCTGTAAAGCCATTGTAATTGCGGCTACTTTTTCCAATTTCAAACAATAATTCAGGCTGAATTGACCCTATAACAGAAAAGAAAGGGTGATTGAGATGAACAGGTTTAGATGATTTTCTATCTGAAATAATAGGTTTACCGCTAAATACGCTTAACCAAAATTCTTGTTGAGAACCTTGTGTGTATCGTTCAAAGTTCTTAAACCATCCTGCTATTTCATCAACATAAACGCCAATGCCACGTTCATTTTGGGCATGAATTTCTGTCAAAGCCTCTATTGTAAAATCAGAAACAATGGTTTTCTTTAAAACAGGCTTTTCCAAACTACTCTTATCTACCCCATCAGTAGTTATTGCCTCTTGATAATCAGCATAATCTTTTCGATATTGCGTGAATAGCTTTCTATCTCTATCCAATATAGGTTGAATAGCGAAACTGATAGGATGTGATTTATTGATACCTTTTTTACCGACGAGTATCATAAAAAGCAGTGCATTTTCAATCCATCCTGTTTTAATTTTCAACTTGTGGGTATTGCCAATAGCAACAGAAACGGCATAAAGAATTGAGCAACTTAAAAAATCTATTGGAAAATTTAAAGTGCTATTAGCCTCTTGGATAATATTCTGAATCTGTTCTGGAAATACATTTATAGGAAAATCAGAAACTTTCAACTTTTCATCGGCTGTATTTTGCGTATCCAAGAGTGCTTCTTTTTCTTTTATGTCCTCTGCTAAAGCGGACATCGGAATATCAACTTCTGGTTGATTTGAGGCAATAAAAGCCTCTTTTTTCTTGGACAATCCAAGAAAATCAATTAAATTTGACATTGAATTTAATGTTATAAAGCAAGGTTTTTCGGCAAATAGTCGCTAAATCTTGCTTTTTTGTTTTGAAATTTAGTTTGTTATGAAACTGCCATTTTGTGTAGAGATTCCAATTCAACCACCTTGTTTTTCCAACGCTCTATACCACGTTGTATGGTTTCTTCATTGCCTTCCCTATTCCTCAATTTGGCTTCGTAAGCGGCGAGATTTGCTTTGGCGTTTTTGATAGCGAGACGTAAAACACCTTCATCCGAACCGTTTAAGTCCGTTGCAACGGCATTATCTGAAAATTCGGATTCAAGCACTAAATCCGTTGCAACGTTTTCATTATTTTCCCTTGACGTTGCAACGTCTTTATCTGTTTTATACTGAGGGGGTGACTTTTGTGTAAACTCTGTCAAACTCCGATAATCGTAGTATTCCCCAAAAAATAAAAAGGCGATAAGTAGCAAGTCCAAACCCAATGTGAATAAGCCAAAATAATGAGCATTTACAGATGTTTTACTATCGTGATTCACCTGTAAGCCATCATTTTTATCGGTTATTCGATTGACATTTTTGAGCATATCATCTTCAATAGTAGCTATTTGGGCAAAGACTTGATTATAAGTCTTCTGTCCTGAGGGTGTCAATTTGCCCCGCCAGCTTTGTGTGTTTTTGATTTCCTTTAAACGATTTTCCAAAGCAGTGATACGAGGTGTATAACTGCCTTTCACGGAGTCAACACTCAATAGTTGTACTGAGGGGGTGAAAATCTTTACAGAATCTTTCGCACCAAGATAGGAGAGCGTAACACTCGTAGCCGTGAGACCAAGGATAAAGATGATTTTCAAAGCATTGACTCTTCCGAATTGCAAATAGTTTTTGATGAAATCGGGAATAGTCAAACGCTTTAAAATCTCTAACAGCGTCAGAAAGCCCACACTAAAAAGGCTTGCTAAAAGCGTGTTTTGCAGTAGCGTGTTAATGAACACAAATACGCAAGTGAAAGCCGTTGCAGCACTGAAAAGGTTCAATCCATAAGAGGAAACAGAAAGCACATTTTTAAGCGTCCGATACCGCTTATAAAACGGCTCAACCTTAAATTTTTGCGCCAGTCGTTGGTGCAGGGTAGAGTTCAAAAACTCACTGTGGGCTTCTTGAAACACATTCTTGGTTTCAATCGTCGAATTTTTCATAAATTTGTCGTGGTTTAAAAAGTGAACGTAGATACTTTTAGAAACCGTCCGCCTTGCCGTCCTCGCCCGATGGCAAGGCTTTTTTGTTCCATAAATGCAAAAGTATATAATATCATTTTTCATTACAAGTTCTTTATGAAAAATATCCCATGCTTGTTTTGCATTTTCTCCTTTTCTTTGTAGAAAAATAGAAAACACATGGCTGTATCGCCTAAAAAAGGAACTTTTGTTTTCATCCTGATTTCCGAACAACTTATTATTGGAACATGGATTAGTCTGAACCAACTTTGTCGGGAGATGAAGGAACAGGGCGCGTTTGCGTCTTATTCCAAATTGTCCAAAGACCTTTTGAAAATGCGCCAAGATGGTGCTGAAATAGGCAGTTTGCACTTTACGACAAAAGAGGGCAAAGCCTACACAATTCAAGTGGATAAATTGAAATAGTCTTTTCATTTTTTTGCCCTCCTTATTTTTTGTGCTTGAATGTGAGCAATTGCTTGCGCCTCAATTTCCGCCGAAGTTGCTCTACGGTTGGAAGTTAGCCATTCGTCTATTTCGGCTTGCACGAAATAGACTTTTCGCCCATCAGGTGCTTTGTGGTGTGGAATCTTACCTTTTGATGTTAAACCATAAATTGTTTGGCGTGCCATATCAAGGTACTTAACGAGGTCATCTACCGTCATTATCTTTTTATTAGATACTGAAGGGGTAGGCATTTGGCTTTTGTTTTGAGCCAAGAGGGATTGCGCGAAGGCGATTAAGTCGCCTTTGGTCACTTCGAGTTTTGCCCATTCGGGAAGTTTTGACAGTTCTATTGTCATTTTGCCTTTGATTTAAAATTGCCGAGCAATGTCGCTTCGGTGAGGCAAAGGTGAGAGTGCGAGAATATCACAAACAATATCACTTGTAAACCACTATCAAAAGTGATATTCTAAGTGATATTGTTTCTTTACTTTAGGTTATTTTTAATTTTAAATTCTTCCAAATCGCTTGTGTCTATTGTTGTTTTTCCTTTTAAAGGTGTATCTCTTGTAAGATATTCATGCGCCATAGGACGTGTAAAAGGTGTACTGGTTTTGGTTTTTCGATTTTGGTAGTCAAAATATTTTTCTAACCAAAGTTCTGTATTTTTTTTTTCAGATTTAATAACGTCTGCCTTATGTAAGACTTTGAAGAAATAACCCAGCATTGAGCCTTCTTTGTCGAAAGATATTCTGATATTTTCAAGCGGATTTCCTTCCAACAGAATTAAGAGGC
>JANLQI010000446.1:0-5224 GCA_031367705.1 Saprospiraceae bacterium
TATGTGTTTTTAAAAAAAAAACGCCAAAACCAACATTCCCTATCGTGTTAACCGATAAATCAACAACGCTGTTCTTTTTATCAACTTCGGATATTCGTATAAATTAATTGTTTCACCTGGTGCATGTGCGCCTTTTCCCGATGCGCCTAAGCCATCGATACAATCCAGATATTCCGCAACATAAGAAATATCACCTGCGCCACGTGAACCAGGGTTTCCAGCCGTTACGGCACCATAATTTAAGTCCAAACTCACCTTATTCAGCACAGTTACTAAGGCTTCATTGCCAGCAGTAGGCGGCATTGATGGAATACCATCTCTAAATGTTATCGTCGCTTTCGTTCCGGGCAGATTTTTAGCAACAATTTGACGCATGGCATAACGTGCTGTTTCTTTTTGTTGCTCTGACAAGAAGCGCAAATCGCCAATTACCACTGTTTTAGGCGAAATAATGTTTGTTTTGCCAGAAGCATCTCCTTTTTGATTCGCAAAATCATAATTGACTTCAGAGCCACCCAGAAAAAGTCCAGGATTGAACGTCAGATATTGCTCCGTACTCAATTTCTCTCTAAATTCATTGACGATGCGAGCCGCTTCATAGATTGTCCCATAGCCCGCATTCCCAAAAACACCCGATGAATGGGCTTGTTTGGCTTCCACTTCTAATGTCCAATCGCTTGCACCTCGTCTTGCGGTCGCCACAATCCCCAAAGTTGAAGCCGTTTCATAACCCAAAGCAATATCATGCTGTTTGGCACGATTGACAAAGTCGCTGCGACTGATGTCTCTTGGATGCCCGGCGTTTTCTTCGTCGCCAGTCATATAAATTGTGATGGACACATCGTCTAAAAGCCCTTGTTTATGCACTGATTTCAAAGCGGCAATCATCAAAACATCGCCGCCTTTCATATCATTCACACCTTGACCCGTTGCGGTGCTGTCATTGAGCATTGTAAACGGGTTGGGCGGCATATCAGGCTCAAAAACAGTGTCTAAATGTCCAATCAAAAATAATTTCTTTCCTTTTTTACCTTTTTTATACGCCACCAAATGCCCCGCACGCTTCAAAGAATCGGGCATGGTTATCCATTCAACGGTGAAACCCAATGCCGTCAACTCTTTGCCGTACATATCACCGACTTTTTTCACGCCTTTGACGTTAAAAGTGCCGCTGTTGATATTAACAGACTCTTTCAACAACTGAATGGTCGCTGACATATTGGCATCAACCGCGCTTATGATTTGTTCTTCTACTTTGGTAAGTGATTGAGCCGTCATTTTTGAGATAAATAGTATAAGTACTGCAAAGAGTAGTCGTTTTTTCATCGTTTTTTATATGTTTTTGAAATAGAAAAGTGACCTCGTTAAAGGGATATATGAGGGGTTTGGTGTTTTAAAACATTAAATCAGTGTTTAAATGCATTGATTCAGTGTTGTAAAGCATTGAATCAATGCTTAAATGCATTGATTTAGTGTTGTAAAGCATTGAATCAATGCTTAAATGTGTTGATTCAGTGTTGTAAAGCATTGAATCAATGCTTAAATGCATTGATTCAGTGTTGTAAAGCATTGAATCAATGCTTAAATGCATTGATTCAATGGAAAAATGCAATGAATTAGTGTTTTAAAACATCAAATCAATGCTTAAATGTCTTTGGAAACAGGTTCGGGGAATTTTGAAAATTCCCCGAACCTTTGCACCACTACCCAAAGCCCCCCCCTCAGTATTTCACGTATATTTTCTTACCGTTTTTAGCGATGGATTTATAAATGGCTGCCACAATTTTCATGTCTTTTAAGCCTTCGTTGCCATTAATATTGGGTTCGGGCGCATTATTGACAATACAATCAGCGATACCATCCATTTGGTAAGTCTGATGCGTCACGACAGGTTGGGTCATTGCTCCCTTATTTGTTTGTCCACCCAAAGGACCGTAGCCATAACACGGTGCCAATTCAGCCCATCCTTTTTCACCAGAAGCACGCAGCGATTCAGGGCTATTAAAATTGTAAGTTGTGGCACAATTAGCAATCACACCGCTTGGAAAACCCATTTGCCAAGTAATCGTTTCATCTACTTCTTTAAATTTCACTAAATCCGTTTTGCTTTCACTTGCCATCACCCAAGTTGGGTCTTCGCCAGTAGCATATCGTGCGCCATTGATGCAATAAACACCGACATCCATCATTGCACCGCCTCCTGCTAAGGCGTGTTTTAATCGCCATTGTGTCGGGTCGCCTATCTTAAAACCGTTTGCGGTGTTGACAAACATGATTTTTCCCAATTCACCCGATTCCCGAATGCGTATCAACTCCTTTGTATAAGGCTCAAAATGCAGACGATAACCCACATACAGCTTCACATTGGCTTGTTTGCACGCTGTAATCATCTCTTCGGCTTCTTTGACGGACACCGACATGGGTTTTTCTGTCAAAACATGTTTCCCAGCCTTAGCTGCACGCAGCGTAAAAGGATGATGCATCGAATTGGGCAAAGTCAGATACACCAAATCTATATTTGGATTGCTGATGATTTTATCAAAATCCGCATAAGAGTAGCAGTTTTCTTTAGCGATGCCATATTCTGCTTGCCATTTGTCCAATTTAGACGGCGTTCCAGACACGGCACCGACCAAAACGGCTTTTTGACACGTCTTCATGGCATTGGCAACCCGAGTGGCATAACTGCCCAAGCCGACAAGCGCCACACGCAGTTGTTTTCCTTCATAAGGCTTTGGATTTAATAGGTTATTGTCTGCCATCAACGGCAAAACCACAGAGGCTGCGGTCATTTTTTTTAGAAAATCGCGGCGGGTATTCATAATTGTTTGATTGTTTAGTTTGAAATGATAGATGAAAAGCTGTACAGATGCGTACAAGGCGAAAAATTAGGTAAAAAATGTCACGTGCCGTAAGATTTGGAGAATAAATTTGAAGATAGGAAGGTTGGCTTGTTCAATAGGGTCTTAATTGTATTTGTTTTAAACTAATTGAATGAGCTTATTCAATGTCCGAATAAGGGTCAAGTCCTGTCTAATTGTTTCCGTAAATCATCCGCTTCTTCATGTGAAATGATGCCGATGAAGCTTTTAGACTTAATAACCTCCTTTTCTTGCAAAGGTTCTTTTTTTTCTACACGAATGAGCTGCATTTCCTCCAAATACAGCAACAGTTTAATCGCCTTTTCATTTAAAATTTCAATTGAATAGCTCATATTTCACTAATTTTTTAACAAAACTATATTTTTTTATTGAATAACCTAAACAAAGAACATCTTTTGCATCAACGATAAATCACAAATAACCAAACATCCCTAAAATTGATTTATTTTACAACTTCATAAAACAAATTCAAACGACGATGACGATAAAACTAACACATCTATTCCTCCTATTGAGCACATTAACCATGGCTCAAAATAAACCCGCAACGAAATATTTTCCACCCCCTCAGTATTGGCAGCACAAAACGCCGAATGAAATGGGTTTAGATGCAGTGAAAATCCAAGAAGCCATCACATTTCACAAGGAAAATGAAATAAAGAATCCGCGCAGTATGGAACAATCGCATTATCAATCATTTGGCAAAGAACCTTTTGGCTTTGCGATTGGTCCATTTAAAGATAGAGGCGAACCGACGGGCGTAATCATCTATAAAGGTTACATTATTGCAGAATGGGGCGAACCTCTACGTTGCGATTTGACGCACAGCGTCACCAAAAGTTTTCTATCTACCGTTGTCGGCTTGGCAGTTGACAAAGGTTTGATACGAAATGTCACCGATACCGTCGCTGCTTATATGCCGCCGATTGAACTGTACGACCAACCTTTACTACGTACTGCCGATGATTTCGGAAAACCCGAATTGCTCACGCCTTTTGAAACGCCCCACAACCGCACCATCACTTGGGACGACCTTTTGCGCCAAACAAGCGATTGGGAAGGCACTCTTTGGGGAAAACCAGAGTGGGCAGACCGACCCGATACCGATGTTTCGACGTGGTTAACGCGTCCGAGACATAAAGCAGGAACAGTGTATGAATACAATGATGTGCGCGTCAATGCTTTGGCTTTGGCAGCATTGAGTGTTTGGCGCAAACCATTGCCTGTTGTTTTAAAAGAAAACATTATGGACGTTATCGGCGCATCTAATACGTGGCGTTGGACGGGTTATCGCAATTCGTGGATTGTCTTAGACGGTCAGCCTGTACAATCGGTCAGTGGCGGCGGACATTGGGGTGGCGGCATGATTATAAATGCTTACGATATGGCACGTTTTGGTCTTTTGACCCTCAATAAAGGCAATTGGAATGGCAAGCAAGTGATTTCTGAACAATGGATTAAGCAAGCAACCACGCCAACTTCTTGTCAACCAACGTATGGTTACATGAATTTCTTTCTCAATACCGACCATAAATACTTACCTTCTGCTCCCCTCAGTAGTTTTTGTCATATTGGCAACGGAACGAATATGGTTTATGTGGATACAGAGCACGATTTGGTGATGGTTGTCCGTTGGATTGACAATAAATCCTTAGATGGCATGGTGAAAAGGGTTTTGGAAGCATTTGGAAAATAACTAAGGCAATAGCTCATAAGATATTGAATATCAATAAGAGACTGATGGTACATCCCGAGATAATCGGGAGGGGGTCATTCTTTACTTATTTCCTTTGGCTTATTCATGGCTTCGACATCAAATTTCGTCATGCGCTCAAAAGTCAACCCTTTAAAATACAGAATAAACGCCAAATTGTCGGGTGTCACACAGTAGATGCGCCATTCTGTTTCCTCATTCAACGGTACAATCATTAAAAGCAGCTGCACATTTTCCTTGTATTTCATTATGGATAGCTTCATTTCCCCATAAGATTCATGGACAGCGGGCATGGATTGTATAAAAAGCGCGTCAAATTGTTCAACGACTTTTAAGTAAAATGTCTTTTGAAAAGGCGTTGGCTTCGGGTTATAAATCAACGGTTCTATTTCCAACAGCACACGCCATTTAAAGGTGCGTCGCCATATTTTCACTTGTCTGGTGACATCAAAAACAGGGGAATCATAGCCTTGAAACGCTTGCATGTCCATGCTGCCCCAAAAGTCGTTTTTAGAAATATACATCATTCTATACGACCATTTTGCTAATAAAGCGATGACTAACATGCCAATAATACCATACATACGCTGCTTATTTAGTTGTTCTAACCTATTTTAAAAATATAAGT
>JANLQI010000479.1:0-19724 GCA_031367705.1 Saprospiraceae bacterium
GTCATCAATGATATTTTCAGATGTTTTCTTAGCCATTTCGCAGAATTTGGCGGCAATATCTGAAAAATTATACAAGAAATGGGAATCTTTCTTGTATAAAAATCAAAAAATTATTGACGTAGAAAATTTATTTTTCATTAAATACTTGATTCATAATGATTTATATTTTTTAAGACTACCCCAATACACTTGTATAAGCGTTCAATAAAGGTTGATTTTATACAACGATTCATACTTCAAAAGCATGAAATCAAGGTGTTTAAGGACTTATACAAGGCAATAACTCAAAACTTGTATAAAATAAACCCTACCCCAATACACTTGTATAAATACCCCATTATACTTGTATAGCACCCCAATACACTTGTATAAACACCCCAACACGCTTGTATAAACACCCCATTATGCTTGTATAAGACCTTTGTAATTAATTGGGAATCAATGAATTAGGAGGAGGCTAAAAAATAAAAAAACTTATTAAAAAAGTATTTAAAAACAAACAAAAGGGAATTGTGTGTTCTTAAATACTTTTTTTTAAAATTTGGTTGTCTAAAATTAGGCGCGGCGCAGTTTTCATCCGTGGTCGTTTCATTTCATTTTATTTTTTTGTCATTCCGAGCACAGCGAAGGAATCTACCTATTTAAATAAAACGGTAAATAGCTATTTACTTATCTACTTAAATAGCTGTTTATATAAAACCCTAAATACCGTTTTATTTAACGACTGTTCAAATCATCTTCAATCAAGCTAATGACATAATCACGCATGGAAACGCCATCTTCTGCCAACCGAATTTTCATTGAGCGATAGAGCGAAACAGGGAAATCAAAACTTGTTTTCCTCACGGCATCAGGGTCTTCGATAATCGTGCGGGCTGTCCGTTTTTTTACAGAGCTTGTATCCCGACTTTTGGTAGAAGGCGTAGGGGATGTTTTAGCAACCTTCTTGTTGACCTCTTTGGGCTGCGGTTCTGGTGGCTTAACGACTGGATTTTCTACTATTTCTTCAATAACCGCAGGTTCTGGGGCTATTGCGTGGATTTTAGAAGTGATTTCTTCCGCTTTTTCTGTTGCGACGATGTTTTTTTTAGGCAACCGTGTAGGTACTAAGTTGAGACCTAAATCTTTGACTTTTGACATGTTAACCTCCTGTTTTTATGATTTTTGAGCAATTTCGATGATTTCTTGCATCAAGTTTTTGATTTCTTTTTGCGCTTTCGTGTCCGAATATTCCATGACCGATATACCGCTGACGTTTGATTCACCGTAGGCGACCCTTTCATGGAGTTTGCTATTCAAAAAACGTACGCCGTATTGTTCGCCCAAAGTTGTTAGACCTGCAACTACCGCTTTGTGAAGATTGAAAGACTCTTTGTACATGTTTAACAAGAAATATGCGGGTGTTTTTTCCTCTTTTTCCTCTTGAACTTCGTTGTAACGGACCAAAAAGTCCTCTGTAACCCAATAATCTGACCCGCCTTTTGGTACGACAGGAATGATGATGATATGGCTTAACAACATAATTTTGCTGACAATCGGGAATAAACTCGGCGGCCCGTCAATGATAATGGCATCATAGTCATTGTAAAGGGCTTTTACTGAGGGGATGATGGCTTTCGGTTCGGTCATCTGAACGACGTTGACGAAGGGCTCTTTATTCCCTTCTTGTCTGATGGCAAACCATCGGGTGGTGGCAGCAGCCTCATCTGCGTCAATAATACAGACCTTGTAATTGTCGAGAGCGAGTGCTATTGCCAAATTTTGGGCTAAGGTGCTTTTGCCAACGCCACCTTTGTAGGAAATTGAAGAAATAATCATGTTTTACGATTGTTTTAGGGTGCAAATAAAACACTATTTATATAAATAGCGAAATAAATGATTACCTTTTTAAATAAATAGCTGTTTAAATAAAAAGGTAAATAGTGTTTTATGTAATTAATTATTGAAATAAAACCTTATTAAGGTAATTATGTAAAAATATAAATCGCTATTTATATAAATAAGTATGTACGTAAATACCGTTTTATATAAATAGCGGTTGTATTTATTCCTTTTTAGTTATTTTTAAATTAGAAAAGAACAAAGGATTGAAAGGGTAGTTGGCGGAGAATGATGTATTTATAAGTTCTAAGGCAAAAACGAAATAAATACACATCGTTAATGGGAAGAAGAAAAATATTGGCTGAAAAAAGACTTATTATTTTGACCGAAGGCAAGGTTTTGACACTTGCCTTCGGTCGTTTGAAACTACCCCCTCAGTATTACCAACTTAAAATGGGCATTTTTGCTTTTACTAATTGCTGATTTATTGCTTGAATATCTTTCGTTTTAAAACCATTCAATTGCGCTGACAATGCATTTAATTTTGCGACACTTTCGTTAACGGCAGAAATAGTTTGCGATGTTGGTGGCATATCTGTATCATGTAAAATATTAAAAACACCCCCCAAAGCCGATTCTAAACGGTTGAAACTCGGTTGAGAACTGCCTTGTGACGCATTTTCAAAAGCCGATAGCTGTTTTTCAAAAGCATTGAGGCTATTTGTCAAGGGTTCTTTCGTTTGCGTCAGCAATGACTTTATCTGTTTTTTTAATGTGTCGATTTCAGATAAAGCCCCCATCACTTGTTGAAGTCCTTTATAGCATTGAACGGACAAATCATGCTGCACTTTCAAGTCCACTGCCGAAGTTTTTACACGTGGATCAAGTTTAACGGTCAATGATTTAGCATATGTAATGCCGTTGACTGTCAGTTTTACGTTATAGTTACCCGGCAAAACCCAGGGAGAAGTCGGGTCTGGTGCGGTGTTTTTATAAATCGCAGAAATAGGGTAGCGGGGGGAAACATCTAAGGGTTGATAATGCAAATCCCATGTAAACCGATGTGCACCCGCCTTGCCCGACAGTATTTGTTGCGGACGAATCCAATAAGCAGGAACGTTGTTTTCTGGAATGACGTAAGGTTTATCATTGCTTGAAAAACGGCGAATGGATTGACCCGCAGCATTGAAAATCTCTAAAATCACTTCATTTTGAGTCTGTTCTTTTAAAAAGTAATTGATAATCGCCCCTTCGGGTGGATTTTGACCAGCAGGTTCTTCTTGGGGCATCGGCGTATCTGTCCACAAATTCCAACGGACGCGCATGGCTGTTTGCGGGGCAAAAAGGGTCGCAGCAGCCGTTTTTACTGAGGGGGTCACTTGACGCAAAGTTGTGATGTCGTCCAATATCCAAAAACTGCGTCCATGTGTTCCAACAACAATGTCATCATCTTTAACCACCAAATCACGAATAGACGTAGCGGGCATATTCAAACGCAAGGTTTGCCAGTTTTCGCCATCATCAAAAGAGACATAAACCGCTCGTTCTGAACCTGCAAACAACAGGCCTGCACGTTTTGGGTCTTCGCGAACGGCATTGATAGGGTCATTTGGTAAGCCGTTGGTGATGTGTTTCCACGTTTTGCCACCGTCTTTTGTCCGATAGATATGTGGCTTCATATCGTCCAAACGGATGCAATTGACGGCGGCATAAGCCGTATTTGCGTCAAAATGGCTGGCATCCATGAGTGAAACCTTACTCCAAGCGGATAGGGTAGGAGGGGTAACATTACGCCAATTTTTACCACCATCTCGGGTCACGTGTATCAAACCATCGTCCGTTCCTGCCCAAATCGTGTTGATGTCTTTCGGCGAGGGCGCAACCGTATATATAACGCCCCGACGAGGCATTTTTTTCATATCGGCGGTGGTATAAATGCCGACACTGAGGGGTATCTCGGCATAGTTGTCACGAGTCAAATCGGGGCTGATGATGTCCCACGAATGACCGCCATTTTGGGTTTTAAACAGCACATTTCCAGCAAAATACAAGGTTTTATTGTCAACAGGCGAGAATAAAACGGGTGCAGTGCGGATAAAACGATACTTTCCAGAACGCACGGCTTCGGGTGCAATGTTCTGAACTTGCCCTGTGCGCTTGTCAAATTTCGTGATTTTACCGCCATAAATGATGTTAGGGTCGAGTGGGTCGGCAGCGACATAACCATATTCTTCTACGCCGACGGGATGCCATTCTCTAAACGTTATTTGCCCATCATTACCACGTGAAGTGATGCCGACCGAACCACTTTCTTGTTGCCCACCCAAAACATTATAAGGGAAAGAATTGTCGGTGCTGACGTGATAAAACTGCGCTGTCGGTTGATTATACCACGAACTAAATGTCTCGCCACCATTAACCGTAATAATCGCTCCTTGGTCGCTGGCGATTAAAATAACGTCCGAATTGTCTGGATTTATCCAAATTCTATGGTAATCATCGCCACCTGGCGCACCTCGAAAGGCATTCCAAGACTTGCCACCGTCTGTTGATTTCCAAACGACAACATTGGCTGTATAGACAATATCGGCATTTTTAGGGTCAACTCTGACCTCTGCGAAGTCTGTTCCCCGACCCCAAAGGCGAGGGTCGGCATCCATTTTCACCCAATTTTCGCCTGCATCATCGCTCTTATAAATGCCGCCATACTGAGGGGGGGCATCAACAGTAGCATACATGCGATTGGGGTTGCTGGGTGCTATGCAGAAACCTATGCGGCTCAAACCTTGTGCGGCAGTTGGCAGCCCGTTCGAAAGTTTTTTCCATGTTTTACCACCATCAGAGGATTTGATTAAGCTGCTTTCAGTGCCATTCCATGCGCCATTTTCCCAAGGACCTTGCCGCCCTGCCCACATATAAGCATAGATGATTTGCGAATTTTTAGGGTCAATGGTTACTTGAACAGCGCCTGTATTTTCATCAACATAATAGACTCGTTCCCATGTTTTGCCACCATTTAGGGTTCTATAAACACCTCTTTCTGTATTGGGGCCATAAGGATGCCCCAGAACAGCTGCAAAAACGCGGTTTTCGTCATTGGGGTCAATGGCTAATCCACCTATTTGTTGGGCTTCTTTTAAGCCTGTATTGACCCACGTTTTGCCGCCATCGGTTGTTTTATAAATGCCGTCGCCAACTGACAAATCGGGGCGTTGCAAACCTTCACCACTTGCTACATATAGCACATTGGGATTGGATGGTGCAACGACAACATCACCCACAGAACCCGTCGGTTGGTCGTCAAAAATGGGCTGCCACGTTCTGCCATAATCGGTTGTTTTCCAAACGCCACCGTTGTTGACACCGATGTAAAAGACATTGGGTTGCTGCGGCACACCAACTGCGCCGACAGTTCTGCCGCCACGGTGTGGGCCTATCATACGCCATTTCATTGCGCCCATTACTGAGGGGTCAATGGTTTGGGCGTTTAGGGTTGCAAAAAATAAAAAAAGGAAGAGAAGACTAAGGATTGGTTTGATTTTCATCATTTTTGATTTGAAAAAGTGTTAAAAATGGATTTTTCATTTTCAACAAAAGTACGAATTGGAATGATGAGCGATGAATTTCAAGAATGTCTTTTTGAATTATTTTCTATAATTTGGATTCGTTTATTTTGTAAAAACAAATTTAAAAACTGTATTTTTGTAAAAAAATAAGTAAAAAATGAATGTTTTAGAATTAAAAGGCAGCATTATGAATATGGTTGCTCATTTGGAAAGCCCGAATGACTTAGTGCGTTTACGCGAACTAATCAAAGATTTTATTACATCACCCAATGATTATGAAGCTTATGAAGACAATTATGAACTGACACCAGAGCAAGAAGTAGAATTAGAAGAAGCTATCCAAGAAACGTATGACCCCCAAAAGTTGACTCCTCATAGTGAAGTCAAAAAAATGATGCAAACATGGCTAAACGAATAGAATGGTCAGCCCCTCTCAGTATTTATCTCCTTTCTTAATTCGCACTAAACTCCTCCGCAGGATTGCTGCTTTTTGGAACGCTTTTGACCGACACCCGCGCAAAATAATTCATGCTGCCATTTGATACCGATATCATACCCATATCCAAATCTGCAAAATAGAAATAAGTAAAGATGTGTTTCCCATTGACCAAACCTGAGCCATGCCAAAAGTAGCGTTGACGTACTTCAACCATCGTCATATTGACCATTAGGATTTTTGAAGTAGGCTCTATAATGCCTTGACGTAGGCAAATTTCGGTTAAAGTGGAGGCAACAACCTCCTTCAATACTTTGTTTTTACCTGATTTACCATCAATAGCTTGGAAATTGGTTTCGGTCAAAGTGAGAAAATAGTCTTCAATGTCGTAAAAACGAGAGGAGGCAACGAGGATTTTTTTTAAGCCCCCAACAGTATGTTTTTCCATAATTAAAAAGGTGTTAGTTATTAAAATGTGTAGTATTTTTATTGGATAAAGATAAAACGACTTTTTGATAAAAAAGTCTATTTTTGTAGAGAAATAGCGAATAATGAATGTTTTATTATTAAAATGCAGCCTAAATTAGGATTGCTCATTTGGACAACTAAATGATTTAAAAAGGGTTTTATGGAAAATAAATATGTGAATTTCATTTCAGATGAACATCTGCTTTATTGCGTAGGCAACCTGCATAAGGCTTATTTGAAGGCTAAAAACAATATCACCAAAAAGAATTTTTACAGCAACAAAGTGGACACGATCAAATTGACTTTTGACGCTAAATTCAACGATATTGATGAAGAAAGCCTTATTGATGCGGAAATTTTACGGCAAATAGACAAGTCTATCAACAATTCTATCGGTACATTTCACGAACAAATTTTGGGCGGTATTGAGGGTTTTGAAGTGGGCAATTTGAGTGGTTTTGATATCAAAGCGGAAGACGATACTTTGTTTGCAGATATTAAAAACAAGCACAACACAATGAACAGCAGTTCTGCGGAGAGTTTATTTCAAAAACTCAAAAATTATGCAGACAATTATAAAAAATCAAAGTGTTATTGGGTTCAAATCTTAGCAAAAAGCAGTTTTTGTGAACTGTGGATGGGGGAAATTAACGGAAAAGAATACAGCCACAGCCGTGTGTATAAAATTTCAGGCGACCAGTTTTATGCTTTATTGTCGGGTCAAGAAGATGCGCTTTTTCAGTTGTACAAGGCCTTACCGATTGCCATAAAAGATTATCTGAACGCTCTTGAACAGGGCGAAACGATTAAAGAAAATTCCGCCATAGACGAAATTAAAACAGAAACAAAAACAACGCAAAGGAGCATTTTAGACCAGATTACTTCCGACAATTTCAGTTACTACATGGGTTTTGACAAACTGTAATATCGGTTTAAAAAAGCGATTATCGAATAGCCAATTTCTTTACCCAAATTGACAGGAACGGCATTGCCAATCTGTTTATATTGTTGGGCTACCGAGCCTTCAAAATCCCAATCATCAGGAAAAGTTTGAATACGTGCATATTCACGCACCGTAAAAGGGCGGGTTTCTTCGGGGTGACAACGTTCTGTTTGCTTCTGTGCAGGGCTGCACGTTAAAGTGAGACAAGGTTCATCCCAACCAATTCGACGCGCAATGCCTGTTTTGCCGCCGCCGAGATGAAAACTGCCGCCCATAAATTCCTTTTGAATATCCAAAGGCAAGTCTCGCCAATAACCTTTTGGTGGCACTAAATCCAACACGTCTATTTTACTTTTGGGATATTTTGAACCAACAGATTTTGGCACATCGCAATCATATAATTCGCCTTTTTTCAAGGCATCTTCTAAGTTATATATTCTTTTGTAAGGCTTAGGATATTCATATTTCAAATCAATATCTTTTCTAATGCCCACCAAAATAATGCGTTCTCTTTTTTGCGGTACTTGATAATCTATGGCTCTTAAAACCTGTACAGGCACGACATTATAGCCGATTTCATCTAAAATGGACAGCATCCCTTCGAGGGTTTTGCCATTTTCGTGGCTCAACAACCCCCGCACATTTTCGCCAATACATAAGACTGGATTGACTTGTTTTACAACCCGTGCAAATTCATAAAAAAGCGTTCCTCGGGCATCTGCTAAACCTAATTTTTTACCCGCATAACTGAACGCTTGACAGGGGAAACCGCCTGTTACGACATCCACTTTATTGCGATATTCCGAAAAATCGAATGCTTTAATATCACCTTCCAAAACTTTCCAGTTTGGACGATTTTTGCGCAAGGTTTGGCAAGCCCATTTGTCATTTTCATTCAAAGCGACACATTTTAAACCTGCCTTTTCCATACCAACCGCCAAGCCGCCAGCACCGGCAAACAGCTCTAAAACGGTATAATTATGGGTAGGTTTAACGAAATTGGACGTACTTTCTTGGTCGTTTTGACCTAAAAAGCTGGCAAACAGTGCTTCTAAATCTTCTCGTTTATAAACACGGTAATTGCTGATTGGCTCACGAACGGCAGACAATTTGCCTTCTCTATCCCAACGTCTTAGCGTTTCTTTACTTTTCCCAACCATTTCGGACGCTTCCGATAATGATAGATATTCATTCATAACCAAATACTTTAACCTTATACATTGGTTACAAATGTACGACTAAAATTGAAACGCCAAAGCAAAGGGTAACAATTTGTTTTTTTTAATTTAAAATTTGTTTTTTAATTAAAATACGGAGGGGTGCTTGCCGACATTATTTGGATAAAACTATATCTGAAAAAGTAGTGTTTGTGGTCAATATTGGTCGAAAATGGCTCTTATTTTGTCCTTACATTTTCAAACGGCAGTTCAAGTAACAAAATCACTGCGACATTAGACAAAGCCTCTAATTCAAGAACATCAATCTCTGAGAGGGACAAACCGTCTCGCGCATGGAGTAAACGATTTTGTACTTCGAAAACGCCTTCAATGACGAAAACAAAAACACTGTTTTTGGGATTTTTTAAAGTATAAATGCTTTCTTTTCGACCTTCATATTGACCTATGTAACCAAGTGTATTTTGATTTTTATCTTCATCAAGAAAGAAGGGTAGGAGTTGGTTTGGGGCAGGAATGAAATCAAAAGCGGTTATTTTTTCTTTATTAAAAGGTTGAAAATCAACATTTTGTAAATGTATTTGGAGGTAACTGACTATATCTGAATCGTAGGGATTAATCACTTTTAGAAACTCTTCATCAACAGTTGTAAAAAAATAAGCCTCACCTATACCGACATAGACCCCCTCAGTATTAAAGTCATTAAATACCTCAACGGTGCCATGAATCGGCAAAATAATGACTGTTGTTTGCGCGTCAACTGTATGCGTCACACACGAATTCGGCATCAATGTGTCTTCATTGAAAGCCAATAAATTGGCAAAAGGCTTTTTGTTTTCGTCAAAAAAAGAACCGAAATTGAAGGTGTGGAAGCTGCGGAAAGTCTCGGTTTGTGTGCAGCGGCGTTGGTCAGATAAGTATATTGTGGCGTTGGTTTGTTCTATCATTTTTAAAAAAGATACAACTTACGGCAAGTTTTAACTTGCCGTAAGTTGTTGATTTATAAATACTTACGCAGCAACAATGATAATATGCGTCAATGTATAACCTGCCGAAACACTGCCCGACATGGTTGGCATTTCACAAGAAAGAGAATCGGAAAAAATACCATCTTTTGTATTAGAGGTATCTTGTTTCCCTTTTGTATAAAAATTAGTGGCTGTTGTATAAACGGTGTCGCTGACATCTGTTGGAAAAGCAATTTGCGTCACTAACAACGATTTTCCACTTGAATCATAGACGTGAACGTGGATGTGTGGCGCTCTACCTGGATACCAACCTGGATAAATTGTTAGAAATTCCGCGACCCCCTCAGTACTTGTGGTTTGGCGACCTCTTAAAAAGTGCGCGGCTGTCAAACTGCCATATTCCGAGTAATTGCCATCTTTATCACAATGCCAAATGTCCACAAATGCACCTGCCAAAGCCGCACCTTTGCTTTTAATTGTGATTTTAGTCGTCAATGTTGTACCTGTTCTGTCAGAGCGAATGTCTTTGATGGCGAAAGCCGTAGGGTTTTTTGTTGGATAAGGGCCTTCCGTTTCGCTCGGTGTTGTTGAGCCACAAGCGAGGGAACTACTGGAATCCTTGTTGCATGAAGCGATAAAAGGGGCGATGGTGGCAAAACCTAAAAGCGTAAAACCTTGTTTCAAAAATTCTTTGCGTTGCATAAGTCAATTTTTTTCTGTTAAGATATTACCTTCAAACACGTAAAAAAGAACTTTTGGGTTGCGGCATATTAAGGTTTAGGAAATTTTAAAAATTTCCTAAACCTGTTTTAACCTATTCTTACGGAAGTCATAGTCAAAGAACCACCCACAGCTTTATCATTAAAAATGCTCACTTTTTCATTTTTATCTTGCAACGCCAAACTGTACAAAAGCGGGTAGTAATGGTCGGGTGTCGGAATCGCTAAATCGGCTATTTTGCCAAACTTATGGAAATCAATCAAGGGTTGGTGGTTGCCATCGGTGATGTTTTTCTTAAAAATATTGTTCATCTCAATCGCCCAATCGAAGCCTGGACCATTGAGGTTTTGCCAAGTTGCCATGCCCAAATTATGCACCATATTGCCACTACCGACGATTAATACGCCTTTTTTTCTTAAAAACGCCAATTGTTTCGCCAAATCGTAGTGATACTGAGGGGGCTTGTGGTAATCAATACTCAACTGTAACAAAGGAATATCAGCATCGGGATACATCGGTTTGATGACTGACCAAGAGCCGTGGTCAAAACCCCATTCGTTTGTGTCCAAGCCAACAGTGGTTGATTTTATGGCATCCGCCACTTCTTTTGCCAATTCTGGATTGCCCGAAGCGGGGTATTCTACATCAAAAAGGGCTTTTGGAAAACCGCCAAAATCATGAATGGTTTTAGGTTTTGGCATCGCAGTTACGTGCGTGCCACGAGTCAACCAATGCGCTGAAACGCATAAAATCGCTTTGGGTTTTGGCAATTCTTTACCCAATGATTGCCAAGCACGGGTAAATTCGTTTTGTTCAATCGCATTCATCGGGCTACCATGACCGATGAACAAAACAGGCATTTTGTCGTCTTGTTCTGTCAAGTTTTCAGACAAAGCTTTCAGCGACGTACCGAGCGTAGTGGTTGTTATCATTGTTTTTAAAAAGTCTTTTCGATTCATAATTGATATTTTTAGACACGAATTTCGCTAATTACACGAATTTAGTTTCTTACAGGATGATAAAAAATTCGTGTAATTTGTGAAATTAGTGTCTCAGCAATTACCATCAATATCACACGTTTCCCCTTCTAGAACTGTTACTGGCTGCCCGACTTCTGCCCACGTCTGATTCAAGGCTTGCAAAAACATAGCTGTCTCTTGTGCGCCTGAAACAGCGTATTTTTCACCTAAAACGAAGAAAGGAACGCCACGCACGCCGACTTGTTGGGCATGGAAAATATCGTATTTTACCTCATCGGCAAATTTGTCGCTGCTCAAAATGGCTTTTAACTCGTCAGCATTTAAGCCCAGCTCAACGCCGAGACGAATCAAAACGTCATGGTCGGCGGTGTTCAACCCCTCAGTAAAGTAGGCTTTTAAAAGCAATTCTTTTGCTTGATTTTGTACACCCTTTTCCTTAGCAAAATGCAAAAAACGATGGGCATCAAAGGAATTTGCGACAACAGCTTTGTCCATATTATAAGTCAAACCGACCTGTTGCGCTATGTTTGTCACGTATTGTGTCGCTTCTTGTGCTTGCGTCAAAGTCCAATTTTTGGCTGTTGCAAGATGTTCAACAGCGTTTTTGGTAGGGTCTGTTTTCATATCGGGATTGAGTTGAAAACTTTTCCAAACGACTTCTACAGCGTCTTTATGTTCAAATTGCGCCAGTGCATTTTCAAATTTACGTTTGCCGATATAGCAAAAAGGACACATCACGTCCGACCAGATTTCTACTTTCATATTTTATTGATTTTGATTTTTAGACCACTCAGTGGTCTAAAAAAATGTTTATTAGTATTCACAACACACCAAATTTTATTTTGTTTTAAAAGAGTAGTTTTTTTCATTTTTCAAATAAAAGGACAGAATTGGTGATAGATTTAAGAGATTTGCACCGCATTTTTTGCATTTTAAATAAAACCACATTTATAAATTTTTGCAACAACCAAAAAGTAATGAAAATTCACAATTTTAGTGCGGGACCCGCCACTATGCCCCCCTCAGTATTGGCGGAAGCCGCAGACAGTTTACGAGAATATGACCATGGGGGCATCTCTTTTGCCGAAATGAGCCACCGAAACCCCAAGTTTTTAGCCGTTATTGAAGAAGCAACGGCTTTGATAAAAGAACTATATGGTTTGAACTCTGATTTTGAAGTGCTTTGGGTGCCAGGCGGTGCATCGTCTCAATTGGCAATTGCGCCTATGAATTTGGTCAGTCCTCGTCAATATATTGCTGCTACGGACACTGGTTTTTGGGCAGATAGAGCTATAAAAGCGGCTGCTCAAATCTGTAAAGTACACGTCTTAGGGTCATCAAAAGAGACAAATTATGATAGAATTCCTAAAAATTGGACATTGCCACGCAATACGCAATACGTTCATTTAGTATCAAATGAAACGATTAACGGTACACAGTACCACGAATACCCCTCAGTAAAAGTGCCCTTAGTTGCCGATATGACCTCTGATTTTTTGACGAAACCCATAGAAATGGATAGATTTGGGGTCATTTTCGCTTCTGCGCAAAAGAACTTTGGCATGGCAGGAACAACTTGTGTTATCATCAGAAAAGATATGTTGGAGAGGAAAGTCAAACGGACAATTCCAACGATTTTTGATTATAAAACCCATGTTTCAACACAGTCACTTTATCATACAGCAGCAACTTTTGCTATTTATGTTTCGATGTTGGCTCTGCGTTGGACAAAGGCACAAGGCGGTTTAGCCGAAATGCAACGACGAAATGAAGCAAAAGCAGCACTTTTATACGCTGAAATTGATAGAAATCCGCTTTTCACAGGCAGCGTTGTAAAAGAAGATAGGTCAGTTATGAACGCTTGTTTCCGCATCAACAAACCTGAATTGGAGCAACCTTTTTTCCAATTTGCCGAGCAAAACGGGGTCGTCGCCATCAAAGGTTTTCCAACTGTTGGCGGTTTTCGCGCTTCTATGTATAATGCGATGCCTTTGGAAAGTGTAGCGGTTTTGGTGGATTTGATGAAGGCATTTGAGGAAAAGTACCCCCTCAGTATTTGACCTGTTTTAATCATATTTTTAATTAAAAAACAATGAAAAACACCTTTATCACCTTATTCAATCGTGATTTGAATCGCCTTTACAAAGAAATAGAAACCTATACCGACGCTGTTCTTTACTTTTTGGTGCATCTGAATGGGCATTTGAACTATCATTTGGGGCAAATCAATTATCATCGTCGGCTATTGACCCCTCAGTAATAAGGCTGAAAACAAGTAAGGCGATGATTTGAAATCATCGCCTTACTACGGGCATTAATTCGTCTGTAACTTGTGCGAATAGATATTTGAAACACCCAAAATACCTAAAATGACCAACGGCGTGATAACATTAGCCATAGGGTCGCCCAAAGAATAATGAGCAACTGCCGCAGAAATGAGGACGATGCCGAAACCTGCATAAGCCCATTCTTTAATCCGAATCGGGGTCATGGGTAACAATAAGGCAATGACACCCACAATCTTTGCGATGCCCAATTCGACTCTGAAAAAATCAGGAAATCCCGTATGAGCGAATGCCGCTTTCATGTCGGGGTTTGTAAAGTAATTGTAGGCACTGAACAACATCATGGCAGAGATAATGCCCGTAGAAATCCAATAAATGATTTTGTTTTTATTCATCTTGTTAAAATTGATTGATTGAAAAATGATTAAATGTTGGTTGATAAAAAAATTTTGTATAGACATTGAGTGTCTATACATCAAAGGTGATAAATATTGTCAAAACGGTTACTATTTCTGGATATGTTTTTTTTAGACTCTTAATATAATAGGCGTTTGACCATTAGAAAAGCCTACTTTTTCCTATTTTTGCGTCTTATTCACCAATTTAGTTCTCATTCATTATTTATCATTACAAAATTATGTTTCCAAAAATAAATCCAACCACAACCAAGTCTTGGCGCAAGCTGACAAAGCACTATAAAGTCGTCAAAGACGTAGAAATGAAAACGCTTTTTTCGGACAATGCAGACCGTTTTTCGCAGTTTTCCCTACGTTTTGAAGATATTTTATTCGATTATTCCAAAAATATATTGACCGAAGAAACGCTACCGTTGCTCATCAAATTGGCAAAAGAATGTGGTTTGAAAGCCGCTATTGATGCCATGTATAAAGGCGAAGCGATTAACGAAACGGAAAATAGAGCCGTGTTGCATACGGCTTTGCGCAACCGCTCCAACAAACCCGTCATAGTAGATGGCAAAGACGTAATGCCCGAAGTCAAAGCCGTCTTAAAGAAAATGGAAACATTTTGCGACCGTGTCATTTCTGGAAAATGGAAAGGGTACACTGGCAAAGCCATCACAGATGTCGTGAACATTGGTATCGGTGGCTCAGATTTGGGTCCCGTGATGATAACAGAAGCCTTGAAACCATACAGCAATCACATCAAAATTCACTTTGTTTCTAATGTAGATGCGACGCATTTAGCCGAAGTTTTGAAGTTAATTAACTTTGAAACAACGCTTTTCCTTATTGCTTCAAAGACGTTTACGACGCAGGAAACGATGGCAAACGCTCATTCTGCTCGTCAGTTTTTTCTAAACGAAGCGAAGGATGAAGCGCATATTGCAAAGCACTTTGTGGCATTGTCAACCAATGAAAAATCAGTCGTTCAGTTTGGTATAGATGCTCAAAATATGTTTGGTTTTTGGGATTGGGTCGGCGGACGTTATTCGTTGACATCAGCCATTGGTCTGTCTATTGCTTTGAATATTGGTTTTGACAATTTCAAAAAGCTCTTAGAAGGTTTTTATGCGATGGATAAACACTTCCAAACCACGGCTTTTGAGAAAAATGTGCCTGTTTTATTGGCTTTGATTGGCGTTTGGTACGTCAATTTTTTCAATGCTGAATCAGAAGCGATTTTACCTTATGACCAATATATGCACCGTTTTGCTGCCTATTTTCAACAAGGCAATATGGAAAGCAACGGCAAATGTGTGGACAGAAATGGCGAAGAAGTTACCTACCAAACAGGGCCGATTATTTGGGGCGAGCCTGGCACAAATGGGCAACACGCCTTTTATCAACTCATACATCAAGGCACGCGCTTGATTCCTTGCGATTTCCTTGCGCCTGCGATTAGTCATAATCCGATTGGCGAGCACCACACTTTGTTATTGTCCAATTTTTTTGCTCAAACACAGGCTTTAATGATGGGTAAAACGGCAGAACAAGTGACCGCAGAGTTTGAAAAAGCAGGTAAAAAGCCTTCGGAATACGAAAAACTCGTGCCTTTCAAGGTTTTCAAAGGCAATCGTCCGACCAATTCGATATTATTCAAAACGCTTGACCCGCGCACTTTGGGTAGTTTGGTCGCCCTTTATGAGCATAAAATCTTTGTGCAAGGTGTGATTTGGAACGTTTTCAGTTTCGACCAATGGGGCGTTGAATTGGGTAAACAATTGGCGAATAATATCCTGCCTGTACTGAGGGGGGATGAAAAAGTTGAGAAATTTGACAGTTCGACGAATGGCTTAATCAATGCTTGGAAGGAGATGAAGAAGTAAATTGTTTTTAGCAATTCAAAGCCGTTTTTTACTTGTAATGAGTAGAAAACGGCTTTTTTTATTGATAAAAATACAGATAAAGCAGTAAAAATGCCTATTTTTGTTCTAAAATTAAAGTTTTATGGCAAGAGATATATTAAAAGAAAAAATAATAGTTTTATGGAAAGAGTAACTTTTTTTCAAAATATCATACATGAAGTGATAGAAGATTATCTATCAGAATTGCGTCAACCAGCAAATAAAGATATAGAATTTATGCCTATTGCAGATACGAATAAAAACCATTTTCAAATCATTGCAATGGGTTGGGAAGGCTATAAACGTGTTTTTAATCTCTTATTTCATCTTGATATTATTGGCGATAAAATTTGGGTACAAGAGGATAAAATGGAATATAGTATCACGGAACGATTGGTTGAAAAAGGTGTTTCCAAAAAAGATATTGTTATTGGCTATTTTCCTGATTATCATAGACCTTACACTGAGTTTGCTGTGGCTTAAAAATTAAAACAACCCTTTATCATGAAAATAAAAGACCTATCACCCGCCATACTTGCGGCACTGAAAAACAAGCGTTATGACCGCATCGTTGAAAAACACGAAGGTCCCGAAACATGGGATTGGCAATTGCCGCCTGATGAAGAGCGTGTTCAAAAGATGCAGAAGATGTACCAAAACAGTGGTTATGATTTTTCTGAGGATACGCACTCTGAATTTATACAAATTGCAGGGGAAGACATATTGTTGCCAATCGGTTCTGACCACCATGCCAATCTGACTGTTTTACATCATTTTTTCTCCGAAGACCGTCAAAAGATAGTTTTGTATCTCAAAGACACAACTTATGATGATGATGCTTTTAGTGCAGGTTTCGTAGCTATTTGCGATAAATATCTGAATGAACCTTTTTACATTGCTACGTTTTATCACGAGTGGTTTATTATTGATTATGACCCACTTGCCGATAGGTTTAAAAGTACAGAATGAGCTTTGTTTTTCGTTGATTTTTGCTGAAATACTGAGAGGTGTCAAAATTGTAATATCTTGATTATCAATCTTTTATCTCGTCACCGCCTTGCCCTAATTCGCTTTTTTCTTTACCTTTTAGTTCTAAAAAATTAGACGGCGAAACAACGGATTTTCCTAATTCTTTTTCAAAATTCACCCGAGCATTTCCTGCCATCGTACCCCCTTTTATGGCGGCATTTTGATTTTCAGAAAACCCTTGTGCGTTTTTATCAATCGTAATACTACGGGTCGCTTCTTCGCCTAATGCTGTGAAAATGAGTTCAAAATTAGTCATGTGGTCTCTTAGGTTTTGTTTTTCCAAACCTTTGAGTTGACCGTGTTCTTTGGGTGTTACCCCGAAAGTTGCTTTCGAGATTTCAGCCGTTAAGATAGCGTACTCTACACCTTCTTTGATGCCCCGTTTTTGCCATTCTGCGGTCAATTCCTTGCGAATACGGTTGCTTTTTTCTCTATAACCAATCCAATCATCTGGATAACCTTTGGCTTTATAAACGGCTCTGGCACGTTCAAAAGCGAGTTCAGGGTTTTCTGTTTCCTCAATGCGCTCTTTGCCGACTTGTGCCAGCCACATTTTTAAAGGTTCAGCTTTGGGCGATGGTACAGACATGATGATGCGAAAGATACCTTCTGTATTTGAACAGTCTGTAAGGCGTTTACGTCCGTCAGTGGCGGCCAATTTCAACTGTACGCAAAAATCGTACAGTTGCCCGCTTTCTTTTTCATCACGTCGTTTTAAATCTGTCCAATAACGGCGTGGTGTTGTTGAATCAGTCAGAACCTCAATGATGTCAATAACTGAAAAATACCATTGTTCTTCATGCCAAATTTTGCGAATGGGTTTGCCTTCAAAGGGAATAAGATTTTCTGCCATAATGTTTTAGATTTAGGTGAAATTATAGGTTTTCAAAGAATGATAAAGGTAGGTATTCTTGAAAAAAAAACCGAATTCTACAACAAGTAAAATTCGGTTTTTTAGGTTTTATACTGAGGGGGTACTCAACGCCCAAAATCATCTTGCACTCGTACAATATCGTCTTCATCAGAAGGGTTTTCAGGGTCGGTGTGTTGCCAAATTTCGGCAATAATGCCCCAATTATCTAAGCCAACAAGACGGTGACGTTCGCCTTGTTTCAAATTGATAATCGTTCCCAAAGGCATCTTTTGTAGTTCCGTTTGTTCATCTGTATCGCTGACGACGACTCCAGCGACACCACCGATAACTTTCCAAATTTCAGCACGACGGAAATGATATTGCCACGACAAACGCTTGTTAGGTGCAACCAACAATATTTTTGGGCTTAGTTTTTCATAACCTGCAAAATCCGCAACCGATAAATGGGGGAAATACTGTTCAATAAACTGCGGTGCTTGCGATTCGTCTATAACGAAAAAGCCACCCCATGGGCGTTTACGGTCTTGTTTGTCAATCCGAAAACCTAATTTTTCTACTTCTTTTTGTATATTGTCAAAGACTTTACTTCTTTCAGAATCCATTATTTTTTGATATTAAAGTTTAAAATGAGGTGCAAAGGTAAACCCAAAACTCAATATAATACAATCAAAACCGTATAAGAAATACTGAGGGGGGTCAATTTTTTATAAAATAACGTGTCAAAAAGACACAATAATTAAAATTGGTTTTTACCTTTGTTTCAAGTTCTAAAATTATGCAAAAAATGTAATTCATAGAATAAACAGTATGTTTTTTATTTTTAAACGCTAACGCTCAAATATTTTATGACCCAATACGAACACACAACACGCCTTTTAGTGGCAACGGATTGTATCATTTTCGGCTTCGACGGTGAGGAATTGAAGTTGTTACTGATTAAAAGAAACTTTGAACCACAAAAAGGTAAGTGGTCTTTGATGGGCGGATTTGTGAACGATGATGAGGATTTGGTGCATGGTGCAGAGCGTATTTTGTACGATTTAACAGGTTTGACAAATATCTATGTCGAACAATTAGGCACTTTTGGAGAAGTCAATCGTGACCCTGTTGAGCGCACGATTTCAGTTATGTTTTTTGCACTCATCAATATTAATGACCATGACGAAGATGCCGTAAAAGCGCATAATGCCCATTGGATGAGCCTAAAACACAAGCCAAAACTGATATTTGACCACGATAAAATGGTTGAAAAGGCTTTAGAACATTTGCGTTATAAAGCGGCTTTACACCCTTTAGGTTTTGAATTATTGCCTGAAAAATTCTCAATTCCGCAATTGCAAAAACTGTACGAAGCGATTTATGATAGGGGATTGGACAGACGGAATTTTAGTCGTAAGATTTTGTCCACTAAATTATTGATTGATACAGGCGAAAAACATGAGCAATCGGCAACTAAAAAGGCGATACTCTATAAATTGGATAAGGTACGATATGCAGATAAATTCCACTCTTTTTGGCATTTTATGCCTGACCCTGTGATGTGATACTGAGGGGGTATAATAGATTTACGAAATTTTATAAATTTCGTAAATATTTGATAATCAAACTTTTAAATTAGATTTAACGCATGTTAAACATCCATTTCGACCCATTCCCAACTTTAACAACAGTCCGTTTTGTGTTGCGACAAATCACTTTTGACGATGCAGAAATGCTGTTTGGTATGCGTTCTGACCCAGAAACGATGGCGTATATTCCAAGACCCTTAGCCAAAACAATGGACGATGTCACGGCTTTGATTCAGTCTATACACGATGGTGATGAGAAAGGAGAAAGTTTGCTTTGGGCAATCTCATTCAAAAATGATACAAAACTATTGGGTACAATCGGTTATTATCGTTTGAAACCAGAGCATTTTCGGGCAGAAATCGGCTATCTCTTGCATCGTGATTTTTGGCAAAAAGGCATTATGTATGAGGTGTTACAATCTGTCTTAGAATTTGGTTTTAAAGAAATGAATTGTCACTCAATAGAAGCGATTATTGACCCCGACAATGTGGCTTCGGCTCGGTTGCTAGAAAAATGTGGCTTTGTGAAAGAAGCTCATTTTAAGGAAAATTGCTTTTGGAATGGGCAGTTTTTGGATTCGGTAGT
>JANLQI010000495.1:0-18442 GCA_031367705.1 Saprospiraceae bacterium
AAAAATCAATTCAATTTCTGTCTACTATACCTTATTTCTAAACAACCTCATCACAATTAAATAAGTTTTTTTACCCCCCTCAGTATAAAATCATTTTCTACATCTAAAAGATTGATGCCCGGCGTTTTACCTATATCAAAACTACCTAAAGTGTCATCAAATCCAAGGGCTTGTGCGCCATTTAAAGTTGCCCAACGGATGAGTAAATCAAAAGGCACGTAGGACTGAAAACGTTGAATCGTCTTCATTTCTTCTAAAATAGACAGTTGCCAATTCGAGGTCAAACTGTCTGTACCAATCGTCATACGGACGTGGTCATCTATGAAATTTTGATAATTGGGCAAACGGTTTTCGATGTATAAATTGGCATTAGGACACGTTGCCCAATAGACATTTTCTGACCACATTTGCGCTGCCCCGATATCTGCTTTTGATGTCAAAGTATTGTGAACAAAAAGCGTTTTTACTGAGGGGGGTAAATTTTCAAGTGCGTAGTGAATAGACGTTTTTCCCGAAGGTTTTGAAGCATCGAGTGTGATACCAAAATTGCCGTAAAAATCGTAAAAACCGCCTTTGCCGTACAAAAACATATCCTGTTCAGCCTGTGTTTCTTGATTGTGAATACTGATTATTATGCCCTCTTTTGCATTCAAATCATTGATTTTTTTAAATAATTGGCGTGAAACAGAGTAGGGAGCATGTGGCACAATGCTCTTTCGACTACCTTTTGCCAAAGGCAACGCATCATAAACAGCTTTGTATTTTTCAAACTCTTTATCGGCATCGTTTTCTTGTAGAAAATCAAACATTTCGTCAAAAGTATAATATCTCAAATTGCCTTTTGCTTTTTGAGCAAACGTATCTGTTACGTTTGAAATATCGCCAACGGCAACGATGCCACCTTCAATCATCTCTTTTTCAGCCCTTTCAATGGCATCGGCGATGACCTCTGCCTCTGCTGCACGTTGCGTCACGACACCTCTGATAAACGGAATGAGCGTCGTACCTGTGTCAACTTTACCCTTCATGTGCGAGAGTTCAAGATGACAATGTGTATTGATAAAACCAGGTACTATCACACCTTTATAGTGTTCAAGCGAAGCTGCGTCATGATTGTCACGCGTGTCAGTTTTGAGTACTTTTCCTTGATTATCAACGATAATGACCCCATTTTCGATGGGTTCTGATGAAATTGGGAAAAGCCAATCAGCGGTTATTTTTCGCATAATATATCTTTTTAAGATTTTTATGATAAGTAAAATGAATGAAATCAAAATCTATCATTTTGAATCATAAGGTATTGTAAATCAATGTTTAAAAAATTCATCGTTCATCATTTATAACTCATCATTTCTTAAACGACTATTTTCCAAAAGCCCAAGTTAAAAACTCAGGCATCACGGCACCCCAAGTTTGTGGATTATGCTCGCCACCGACCAATTCAACATATTTTACATCTTCATGCGGACGGTAGCCGAGTCTGAATAATTCGTCCATTAAGTCCTGCGTATCGTCAATCGCATCAATGATACCGTTATTATTACGGTCACACTCCTCGTCGAGTGTGCCGACTTCAAACCAAAATTTCATGCCTTTTTGGTGTTCACTTTTGGCAATAATATCGTGCATGATGCGCCCACCATCGGGGTCTTCTGCTGTCCATTCTTTCTCACGCCACCACAAAGAACCGCTGAAAACGCCTATTTTTCCAAACAGCATCGGGTTGTCCCAAGCAATATCGAGAGCAGACAAAGCACCGAGCGAAAAACCTGCAAAAGCCGTATTTTCAGATTCGGGCATACATCTATATTCGTCACGTATATATGGCATAACCTCATGCAACACAAAATTTGAGTATTCACGCGCTTTGTTACCTCTGTTTTTATAATCGGCTTGCCGTGCCGTACCGTATTCATTGATGCGGTTCTCGTTGCAATACATCGCAACGACGATAATCGGGCGTAACACCCCCTCAGTATAAAGGCGTGTCAAGGTATTAAACATACCAAGCGCGAGCATGTCCTGACCATCGTTGAAGTAAATAGTTGGATAAGACTGTTTTTTGTTATGTCCATATTGAGGGGGTAGAAAAACATCTACTTTCACCCCTCGCTCCAAATATTTTGACGGAATATTGAGGTGTTTTACCATAACTTCATTATTATTGCTTTGCGAACTCGTAAACGAGTGGATAACTTTTTGTAAAAAATTCATTCAATGTACAATGTATGCGTAATAAGTATTGATTTTTTTTAATTTTAAAAACGCTTTTTTATTAGAAAGTAGAAACAGATAAAATAGTATTTGTAAAAATATAATTTCACAAAAAAATCGTTTCTATTGTTTTTATTTTTAAAATACTCATTTAAATAACTTGTTTAGAAATTTTATTTGGCAAAAGAAGCTATAAAGGTTTGGTCGTTTGCTACCTTTTTTGTTAATTTTGCGTCTGAAACGAGGACAAAGAAACAGTTTTTTTTCTAAAAATAGATTTACCAACCAGCCAAAATTTAGGCTTTAAACCCGATTGAACAATGAAAGAGGAACACTTCAAGTGGTATTCACCACATTTGAGCATGGAAACGGAGATGCTTGTTTATGGTCATGCTGGTTATCCAGTTATTATATTTCCGACAACACAAGGACATTATTACGAGTCAAAGGATTTTAAATTAATTGAAAGTGTCCGTTGGTTTGTTGAACAAGGTTTGGTACAGATTTACGCACCCGATTCGATTGACAAACACTCTTGGTATAATCGTGAAGTTCACCCAACTACAAAAGTGCATAACCATATTTGTTTCGATAAAATGATTCGTTGGGAATTGGTTGAGCGCATTCGCCACAACACAGGCAGCCAACGAGTAGCAGTTACAGGTGCCAGTTTTGGTGGTTATCATGCAGCCAATTTTGCATTTAGACATCCTGATGTTGTTAGTCACATGTATTCGATGAGTGGCGCATTTGATATTCGTAGTTTTATGAATGGATATTACGATGATAATGTGTATTTTAACAACCCAGTTGACTATTTGGAAGGTTTAAGCCACCCTGATTTATGGAATATGAAAATCATTTTGGGCACTTCTGAATGGGATATTTGTCGCCCTGCGAATGAGCAATTATCGGCGATTTTGAATAAAAAAGGTATTCAACATTGGTTGGATATGCGGGGTTGGATTTCACATGACTGGCCTCTTTGGCGGGAAATGTTCCCTCATTATTTGTCTTTGCTGTAAAACACAATTATTTAGTTTGACACGAATTACACGAATTAAAATAAGCAAAATTTCATTCGTGTAATTTGTGAAATTCGTGTCAAATACAATTCATTATAAAATTTAAACCAAAATCCATAACTAAATAAAAATCAGCTATTTATGAAAAAAATTGGTATCTTATTCGGACAAGAAAATACATTTCCGTGGGCATGTATCGAACGCATTAATCAAAAAAATGTAGAAGGCATCGTTGCGGAAGCGGTCTCGATTGACAAAGTCATTCAAGGCAGTCCAACAGAATATGCGGTCATTATTGACCGTATTTCACAAGACGTGCCGTTCTATCGCGCGTATTTGAAAAACGCTGCGATTTCTGGTACAGCAGTCATCAATAACCCATTTTGGTGGTCGGCAGATGAGAAGTTTTTTAATAATGCCTTAGCAGTTCATGTGGGCGTACCTGTGCCAAACACAGTCATTTTGCCTTCAAAATCAATGCCTGACGATACAACGGCAAACTCATTCCGCAACTTGAAATATCCGATGGATTGGGAATCGATTTTCAAATACATTGGTTTTCCAGCCTATATGAAGCCACACTCTGGCGGCGGTTGGAAATCGGTTTATAGAGTAGAAAACATGGAGGACTTTTTCGACAAATATGCCGAAACTGGTCAACTCGTAATGATGCTACAATCGGAAGTTGTTTTTGAAGAATACTTCCGTTGTTACTGCTTAGGCGGTAAATATGTACACGTTATGCCTTACGAACCGCGTAATCCGCATCATTTGCGCTATGCTGTTGAGAAGCAGACATCGCCTGAGATGTTGGCATTGGTGGAGTCTTATGTCTTGAAATTGTGCCGTGCTTTGGGTTATGATTTCAATACAGTTGAGTTTGGCGTAATGAACGGCGTACCTTATGCGATTGACTTCTGCAATCCTGCACCTGATGCCGATGTTCATTCAGTAGGTCAAGAAAATTATGAATGGATTGTCGAAAATGCAGCGAATTTTGCCATCGAAAAGGCTTTAGCACACAAAGACGGTCAGGACAATTTGACATGGGGTACTTATATCCGCTCTGCGGTTACGGGCAGTTCGATGGTGCCAGATGTGAGCGATGGCGTAATACACAATGTACCCAATCCAAGTGCCGTTTTGCCGAGTATTGAAGTTGCAAAACTGCCTAAAAAACCTGTAGCTACGAAAGCCGCAGCACCAGTTGAAGCACCTGCGAAAAAGCCAGCGGCTAAAAAGACGACTAAGAAGTAAAAAATACTGAGGGGCGCGAAATAACAAGCGGCTAAATAGTTGAAACACAACTATTTAGCCGCTTGTTATTTTATTTTAAGTTTGATTATATTGTCTAATACTCGCAAGGTATTTTTCTATTTTTTCCCTTTCTATTTCCATCATTTTCTTATCATTCTTTATTGCTTTCAACTCTTCTGACTCCTTTTCCGCATCCAATTCTTTAAAATACTTTTTAACTTCCGAAACAGGAAATTGAAGAACCATAGCTGTAGATTTTGCACAATAATCATTTTGCTCACGAGAATTACGAACTGCTTCTTTCCTTTTTTTGCGTTCTTCAGCCTTACGCTCTGCTTTCACTTCATCAAATGCTTGTTGACGACCTATTTCTATGCCCTCTCGAAGACTTAACTTACGTATTTGTCGAAGAAGTATTTCAACATCATCCAGATTTATCATGTTTTCAATTTATAAATGTCTTTCTTTTTCTATTTCTTTAATCATAGCTTCGACTTCTGGAGGAGAAAGGTTAATAATACCCACAATTCTTTCCGCAGGAAAGCCATCTGATAACATATTCATGACAATATTTTTCATCTGTTTACGGGCGAGTGCGAGTCCCTCTTGAAGTCCCTCTTGACGACCTTCTTGACGACCTTCTTGAAGTCCCTCTCTACGGGCTATTTTTTTTGCAATTTCTTCTATTCCCATTTTTTTATCGTGATTTAATAGTTCATCATATTTTTTCTCAAAAATAAGCGCATTATTTGGTTTTTCAAAACGTAAATAGCCATTTATGAAAACTAACAACCGTCTTATTTTCACTTTACTCACTTTTCTTTCCAAAAGCTGACGCATCAATTCAATTTTCAAATCCAACATATTTTCCTCTGTTATCGCTTTGCGCTTGCGTTTAACAGCCCAATATGTCGTCAACAAAATAATATCAAACAAGTTTTTTGATGCCGCTAATTTCGCAGGGTCTTGTTCCAATACTTTATAGATTGGAAATTCATAAATCAGCTTTGTACCATAGTTTTCATATCTATACTCAAATGGTTTATAGGTCGGGTTGGCATCTGTTAGGATAGTTATTGTTGCAATGTTGTCATCAAATCGGTCAAAAAGACGGTAGAAGTAGATAAAATTCCGCTTGCTATACTTCTTTTCTCCGTAGCCTTGTACTTCGCTGTGGATATAAATAAATTTCGGCTCTTTCTCTTTTTTCAGGTACACTTTCATCAGTTTGTCCACGATGCGTTTTCCGTCTTCTGAATCGGGATGTAATTGCGCCAACACCTTATCCAAAAACTCAATTGGTTTGCTGCGGTCAAGTCGCCGATAAATTTCCGGATAGAATTTTTGGATAAATTCCTCTGCAAAATCTTCTAATGCGCCTTGCCAAAGTTCATCGTTTGTCTGCATAGTAGGCTTGCTTTAATTGTTTTTTGAAACCCAAATGTAAAAACAATTTCTTTTAAAAACACGCCTACCTTTTTTATTTTTTTCTTTAAAATACGTTGTTTTTTGATGTTTTAAAGCAGTTTTATATGATTGTCTAAGATTCTGATACAAAAGAATTACTGAGGGGAGATGAAAATGCCTAAAACAAAAAATGGTTGTTATGTTGTAAAATCAACATAACAACCATTTTTTGTTTCAGACTTATACTATTACTTCGATTTCAACCGAATCACAGGACATATACACTCTTCAAGCGAAATCCCACCGTGTTGAAAAGTATTGCGGTAGTAATTATTGTAATGATTGTAGTTGTTCGGATAAAGGAAATAAACGTCTTCCTTAGCAAAAATAAAGGTTGAACTCACATTCGGACGGGGCAAACCTGCCACTTTTGGGTCTCGAACTTCAAGGACATGACGTTTATCATATTGCAAATTACGCCCAACTTTATAGCGCAAATTGGTCGTTGTTTCCTTGTCAGCCACCACTTTTGAAGGCGTTTTGACGCGAATCGTTCCATGGTCAGTCGTGACAAATAGCCGTACTTTTTTACTCGCTAATTTTTGTAAAGCACCATAAAGCGGTGAATTTTGAAACCATGAACGGGTCAAAGAACGGTAGGCTTTTTCGTCTCCTGCCAATTCTTTCAGCACTTCCATTTCTGTTCGTGCATGGCTCATCATGTCAATAAAATTATAAACGATGACTGTGAAATCGTTGTTTAAATAATTTAAAACATTGTCTTCCAATATTTTAGCATTCGCAACATTCGTAATTTTCACGTAGTCATATTTCCACGATTTGCGTTGTATTTTCTGAATATTTTCACCTAATAAGTCTGCTTCGTGCATGTTTTTACCGCCTTCTTCGTTGTCGTTGAGCCACCATTTCGGATAACGTGCTTCAATATCGGCGGGCATCATACCTGCAAAAATAGCGTTGCGGCTGTATTGCGTCGAGGTCGGCAGAATCGCGTAAAAATAGTCTTCTTCTTCAATGCGGAAAAGTTCCGTAATGATGGGTTCAATCACTTTCCATTGGTCATAACGCAGATTGTCTAAGAGCAACATGACTGAGGGGGTGTCGTCGCCCACATGAGGGAATATCTTGTTTTTCAACAAGTTATAACTCAATGTCGGTGCGGTATCGCGTTTTGAGCCTAACCAATCGAGGTAGTTTTTGACAATGTATTTTGAGAATTCCGTATTCGCCTCCGCTTTTTGTGTCGAAAGAATTTCAGCCATATTGTCGCCGCCGCTCGCATCAAGACGCAGTTCCCAACCGATGAGTTTTTTATACACATCTGCCCATTCTTCATGGTTCAAGCCGCTTTGAATTTGCATAAAAAGTTCTCTAAAAGACTGTTGATAGCTCTGCATTGTGCGCTCCGACACAAGGCGTTTGTTGTCAATAATGCGTTTTAAAGACAATAAAATTTGGTTCGGATTGACTGGTTTTATAAGATAATCAGCGATTTGTTGCCCAATTGCGTCTTCCATGACGTGTTCGGCTTCGTTTTTCGTAATCATCACGATAGGCAAATTCGGCTGCAGGGCTTTGATGCGTTCGAGCGTTTCCAAACCCGTTATACCAGGCATAGATTCGTCCAAAAATACGACATCAATATCGCGTGAATTCTCACATTCTTCGAGGGCATCGTAACCATTTGAGACGGTGATGACTTCATAGCCTTTTTTTTCAAGGAAAAGTTTATGCGGTTTCAGAAGATCAATTTCGTCGTCTGCCCACAATATTTTGATTTTGTCCATAAAATAAGTTGGAAGTTATTTTGAAAAGAGAAATGTTAAAACTTGTATCATTTGTTAACGAAACTAATGGGTAAATATTAGCCTTTCAAAAAAAAATGACCCCTCAATCATACAGATACTGAGGGGTCTTTTTTTGAATGATGAATGATAAATTATGAATGATGAATCGAATACGCCTATTCATCATTCATAATTTATCATTCATCATTAAAATTCCATCATTGCATTAAAACGGCAAATCGTCCTCACCAACCGTTTTAAACGGCTCATCTGCTAAGGTCGGAAAATCGCTGCTTGGCGGTGGTGCCGACTTTGTTGGCGATGCCGCTTTTTGAACTTGTTGAACAGGTTTTTCTGAGGATGTTGTCGCAGCACCTTCTCCACTCGATTTTTCGATGCGCCAACATGTCAAATTCGTAAAGAACTTACCTTGCCACTCCCGTCCATTCAGGTCAAAATGCACTTTTATTTCTTCACCTTCTTCATAATTTTCCAAAAGTTGGCAGCGGTCTTGCGTCAATTGGAACTTGATAAGTTGTGGATAATTGCCCTCAGCGAATTCTAAAACGAACTCGCGGGTTTGAAAGGTAGGTGATTTACTTTCCGCTGGGAATTTTTTATACAGTTTGCCGACTATCTCAAAAGACATATTTTGATTGATTATTGATTATTAACGATTGATTATTTCCTTAAATATTGCCCAAAGGTAAAAATTATAAGTGGGCAAAAAGGTATAGTAAACAGAAATTTGAATTGTTTTTTAGAAAAAACATTTCAAATTTCTGTTTACTATACCTCCAACAATGATTGATTGATTTTTTTGACCATCCGTGGTCCTTCATAAATCAAACCCGTATAAATTTGAACTAAATCAGCCCCTGCGTTCAACTTTTCTAAGGCATCATCACCTGTTTGAATGCCACCTACACCTATAATAACAAGTCCTTTTTGCTTAGTATGGTTGCGTAAATAGCGAATGACTTCCGTCGAACGGCTTTTTACAGGCTTGCCACTCAATCCACCCATTTCAATACTGAGGGGGTCGTTTTTGACCAATTCCCTTGAAATTGTGGTATTTGTAGCGATAATCCCATCTAATTTATTGTTTTCAACAATTTCCAAAATATCGTCTAATTGCGATTCATTCAAATCAGGTGCTATTTTCAACAACAACGGCTTCGGTTTCGCATGTTGTTGATTCAAGTTTTGAACATGAGCCAACAATTGATTCAAAGGTTCTTTATCTTGCAAAGCCCTCAAATCTGGTGTATTTGGCGACGAGACATTGACAACAAAATAATCAACATGGTCAAACAAGGCGTCAAAACAAATTTCATAGTCTCGAAAGGCTTCTTCATTCGGCGTCACCTTGTTTTTGCCAATATTTCCGCCAATAATGACCTGAAGCGCAGTCTCCCCTCCGGGGTCGGGGGCAGAACGATATTCAATTAACCTTTCCACCAATTTCTCAACACCTTCGTTGTTAAATCCCATGCGATTTATCAAGGCTTCATGTTCGGGCAAACGAAAAAGACGTGGCTTCGGGTTGCCGTCTTGTGGAAGCGGTGTCACCGTCCCGATTTCGATGAAACCAAAGCCCAAATAAGCCAAATCGTTGATAAACTTACCATCTTTATCAAAACCTGCGGCCAAACCAACAGGGTTTGGAAAGGTTAAACCCATGAGTTTACGTTCTAATTTTGGATTGTTTGGCACATATAATTGTTTGAAAATCCATTTGCCGAAAGGCAGGCTTAAAGCAAAACGAAAAAGCCGCATAGTTGTGTAATGCGCTTTTTCAGGGGACATTTGGAAGAAAATGGGTTTGAGTAAAAGTTTATACATAATTGATTTTCATAGATTTACATGATTTTTTTATTTTTACTGAGGGGTATAGTATCTATCAAAAATACGTTTTTACCGCAAATTCAAACTGTTCTATAAATATTTTTTTCATCGGCTGAAAATTATTTTGTTCATAAAAAATAAGCATCGCTTTTTTATAATCAATAGTATCAACGGTTCTGAATGAGATTGGGCAATAAGCATTTTCGATTAAAATAGCGTTACTAATAATTCTTGCAGTTCTTTTGTTACCGTCCACAAAGGCTTGAATATAGGACAATAGCAGCAAGGCAAGTAAGGCTTTTTCAAAAATGGAAGGCTTACTGTTTATTAAGGCACACATCTGATTCAGGGCTTCTTTTATTTGAAATTCATTATCCAAAGGGCTGTAATTGGTGCCTGTAATACCCACTTTTCGCACTCTGATATTCCTTTCCACACCCAATTCTTTCATCAATAAACTGTGAATATCTTCGATTTTCATGACCGAAAGCGGTGTCAAATAATCCTTTTGTGCTACAATAAAATCAATCGCTTCTTTGTGATTGAGCAACATGACCGCATCATCTTTGGTTTTGCCTGTTGCCGTTTGCTTTTCTTTAAGCAACCTTTCTGTTTCTAAAAGAGAATAGGTATTGCCTTCGATTTGAGAAGATTTCCAACTCAAATCAATCGCCAATCGTTCCATTTCTTTCTCGTATTCCTTTGGTGAAAGTTGCGAGATATTCGTCCGAAATTGCGTTTGTAAAGCATCTAATTTAAGGATTTCTGAGGGTGTAAAAAGTGTTAATTCCCACAGGGTTCGACCTATCAAATTAAGGTTAAAACCGTTTAGAATAGTCCGTTCATCAATCTCTTTTTCAAAATATTGATTGACTTCAATGGGATAGAGTAGTTCAAAATGAGGAGAACAAGCATATTTTGTCCCTTTTCCTATGCCTTCTTGAATAATTAAATGTTCATTCAAAAGTTGCGTCAACATCCGCTTAATGGTTGCATAACTCGATTTTGAACCGATACCATCAAATATTTCTTTAGAAGAACTGCGTGGTTTTTCTTTCAGAAAATCTAAAATATCATCTCGTTGATTGGCTGCCATTCTTTTTATATTTTATTTCAAGCTCAAAGCTACTGCAAATGTAGCTCAAATACAATCAATAATGAGCTATAAACTCTTGCTTTTTGAGCCACAAATTAAAATATTATCAATCAATATCTTAGAACTATTTTCCAAATTTGTCGTCGCATTAATCAACCGTGCTTCTACGAATTTTGGTATATCATTCGGACGCAAATCAACCGCTTCAATTTTGTTTTCTGCCAACAATTTTGCTCGTTTTGTACCTGCTAAAAGAGGTGTTGAAGGCGTAAACCAATGTCCTGATTTATCTTTAAAAACAATATTGGCATAAGTCGTATCCGTTAAAAAGTCCTTTTTGACGATGAGTATATCATCTGCTTGTATATTTTTGGATAAAACGGCGAAATGCAAACGGTCGGCAAATTTATGAGAATAATCAAAATCATCGGCATTTACGAGTTGTAAACTGCGGATAATACGTCGAGGCGTGCGCACGATTTCAATATGTTGAACGCCCAGAGCATCGTAAATAAAACGGCAACGCTCGTAAGTATCTACGGCATCAGCAGCCGAATTGAGGTAAGGCACTTCTCCTTTTGCCCATTTTTTAGCAAAAATCAATGCTAAATCTATCGGTTCAGACAAGCCAAAAAGGATTTGACGTGACCGATTGCACCGTTCATTGTGTCCGTACACATTCTGCAACTGACCGTTGACGATGTGCAGCGTTTCGAGTAATAATTGGGACATAAACTTTATCTATCATTTCTAAATATTCAGATTCTGCGTCACTCATTGCGGTTATACCACAGCCACTTTTGAAAATTAGCCCCCCCTCAGTATAATTATTGTTTTGAGCAATATTCTGTTCAATAAAACGAATCATTACGCCACTATCTAAGCGTTTTCCATCAAAAACGCCTACAATTCCTGTGTAATAACCCCGTTCATAGCCTTCAGCGTTTTTGATAATGTCAACGGTTTTGGGTTTTGGTGCGCCTGAAATAGAGCCTGCGGGCAGTAGTTTTTGAAAAATAGTGCCTAAGTTTTCTAAATAATCGGAAGGCAATTGACCACTGATTTTTGAACTGACTTGCAGTAATTCTTTGTCATGCGTTTTAACTCGTTCCACAAACCGATAACGTTCCACGCGTACTTTTGTAGCGACTTGACTCAAATCATTGCGAATCAAATCAACGATTGTGGCGTGTTCCGCTTGCTCTTTCACATCATTCATCAATTTGATTTCGGCATTGTCAATACCCGCATCAATCGTTCCTTTCATCGGAAAAGAGGAAATAACGCCTTGTGCATCAATTTTTACAAAAGGTTCGGGCGAAAAAACGACGAATTTATCCTTTTCAGTGTCCACCAATAATTTGTATTTTGCTGTACAACTGTGAAAGATTTCAGACAACGACAAGTTCGTTTCTATTGGTGTCGGCTGTGTCAAATTGATGAGAAAGGAATTGCCCAATTGTAGATTTTCAAGCACAAAATCGAATTTTGCCTTGTAATCTGCGTATAAAATGGGCTTTTTTTGAAAAAATATACTTTTTGAGGACTTAGTACTGTTGAGGTACGAAATCCCGATTCTTTCGGGAAGGGGGGTGAAATTGCGTTGACCATTAATATCGAACAGAATTTCAGCACTGTTTTTTATATTTTTTAAAGGAAAAACAAGCGGTTTTGTTAAATCAAAATCGAGTATAAAAAGGAACGGCTCGCGCTGTTTGCCAAGTTCGTTCATGTATTTAAAAGCATCTTCACCGTTCATATTTCATCATTCATATTTCCGTGCATACCACTTTCGACGAATATCTATCAAAATAGGTTCAATTTTTTCGACATCAGGCGTTTCGGGCAAATCACACGCATCGAAAGCTTTTTCAATATCAACCAATTTTCGTTCAGCTTGTTCAATCAACGTATCATATTCAAATTCACCTTTTCTGATTTTGAGCAACTGTTCTCGATTCGGACGACGCACATTCACTTTACCTGTTTTCAACATTTCTTCTGCCATATCGAGTAAACGGAAAGTGTGCATCATGTTTTTAGCATCGTAATTTTTGCCCGAAGAAACGGTGTTTTCATAACGTGCTTCGTTCCGATTTTTGACCCAATCCCAATATTCCCGATAGTCTTTACAATATTTTGAATAACCATCTTTGTTGAAAAACAAGGTCGCAACAGGCGTTTCACCTTTCACAACACTGCTCAACAACACATCGTTTGCTTCGTCCTTTCGCATGATACCTTTGTAGTGTTTTGAACCATCGGCATCATAAAAAACGGCATAACAACCTTGCATGTTTGGAATATTGACCAAACCACATTTCTCTTGCTGCAAATCGTTGTCTTTCAACCATTTACTGAGGGGTGTCGAACCTTGTCCTTTGACCACATAACAAAAATCGAGAATCAATTTGCGCTCCTCTGACATCGGATTCACGATTTTTTTATTCAAACCATGCGCCTTTTTTATTTGTGAAAAAGCATAGCCCGCAAACGCATTTTTACACAATTTTGATAAAAACAAATCGGTTGTCAAAAGGTCGAAAAGCGGGTCTTTATGCAAAATGCAATCAGTAGGCGAGTTCAACATTTCAAGGATATTCGGGTTGTTTTTCATCAATAACTCGACAAAACGGCGCAGTTCGTAATAAACCACATCGTTGCGCTCGTCGTTGACTTGTTCGATATAACCTAAGCCGAAAAGCCGTTCTTCGGGCATGATGAACACCCCTTTTATATCGGTATCAGAGGTCGGTAAATCCGTTCCATAAGCCCGCGAGCCGCTGATGCACTCGAACAAAATGCACCCCTCAGTATGGAGTTGTTCTATGGTCATTCGAGATATTTTTTTAAAAGAATTTTTAGCTCACTCTTAGGGACTGTGTCTTTTTCGGATTTGTCATAAATTGTGAGCAAATCAATACGGTCTTTGAGTAACCTCACACAGGTCACGACGCGCGCACCACCGCTTTTTCCACCATCTTTTTCAGAAATGGGTACACGTATTTTATAACAACCTTTGCCTAATGATTCGCCTTTTTGCGGATTTTCTTATAACTCGGTTTCTAATTGCCGCAAGGCATTGATAATTGAAGGATATTTTCGCGCCAATCCTTTAAGTTCTCTTACAAATAGCGATGTTTTTTCAATGTGCATGTTTAAATTATTGGTTTTCAAGCTCAATTTCTCTTTCAAGTTCATCAAGAAAGTCACGGAATGATTGCGTTTCGGGTTCGATTTCGCCACGATTGCGGGCATTAGACCATTCTATGGCTTCAATTAATTCAGCAACACGTTTTTGTTTCGCTGAATCATTTGGCAAAACATCTATTTTAAAAGAGACTTTCTCTTTTTGGAGAAATTGCAAAAGGCGTTCAATGGTTGATTGAGCCGTATTTTCTGAAATAGAGATAATCATGTGTTATTTTAATTTTTATGTAAAAATAGGCTTTCTGTGCAAATTTATACCTTTTTTAGGATTTTCGGAATAAAACAAAAATCCGACCCAACCTTTTTTAACATTCTGTGGTCTTTCAAATAAAATATTCATTCATGTCAAAATCATCAATCAATATGAAAAACGCCTTACCTTTTCTATTTTTCATCCTTAGTTTTACAACAAATGCTCAAAGTCTTTGGCAAAAGATGTCTATTCATTTTCGAGCAGGTGCCATTTTTGCAAATTATGAAAATAATTATGTAAGGTCTTACTATAACCCTTATCGCTTAGATACTCATAATCATTGGAATCTTGAATTGAGTATTGAAGACAAAAAATATGGACTTGGATTGACAACGAGATACATTACTTCCATTCGAGGCTTTATTAAAAATCCGATATATGGTAAGGCTGTTTCTGTTCAAAATATACAAATTGGAGAGCTTTCTTCAATTGGTCAAGACCTTTCAGGTTTTACTTTTTTTATAAACAAACGATTGTTGTTTTTAGGGAATAAACATAGGATAGATTTTGGATTAGGCACTCAAAAAAGGGAAGGGGCTTCGTACTATTTCAGAGGTGCATGGTGTTGGGAATGTTTTCCTGATTCTAAACCATTGGATAAACAAGGTGTTTTCTCACGTTTAGGTTATACGTATTTGATAAATAAACATTTTAGCGTCAGCACAAATTTTGAATATACGAGATTCGAAAAACGTCCAACCGATTTGTTTTTTGTGGACATTTTAGCGGGGGTGAGGTTTTAGAATTAGGATGCGTGGGATTTTAAGAATTCATAGGATTTTTACGCTGAAAAATAAATCCTACTAATCCTTAAAATCCGACGCATCCTAATTCAAACTAATACGCCCGCGCAAACAAAACCCGCTGCTTAGAAGGCGCGCCTGTCAACACACATTTGCCATCTTCCAAAACAGAATCCAAAGGAATACAGCGAATCGTCGCCTTAGTCAATTCCTTGATTTTGTCTTCCGTTTCAGCAGTTCCGTCCCAATGAGCGAGGATAAAGCCGCCTTTTTCTTCCAAAACCTTTTGGAATTCTTCAAGCGTATCCACTTTCGAAGTCATGTCATCGCGATACTTTTTAGCACGGTCAAAAAGATTTTGTTGAATTTCATCCAACAAGTTTTTGATGTGTTCAGCGACCCCCTCAGTATCAACGCTCGATTTTTCCTTTGTATCACGTCTCGCAACTTCAACTTTTCCTACAGCCAAATCCCTTGCGCCGATGCCGATGCGGACAGGAATACCGACCATTTCGTACTCCGCAAACTTGAAACCTGGGCGTTTAGTCTCGTCATTATCCACTTTTACACGAATACCTAAGGCTTTTAAAGCCTTTGCAATCGTGTCTGCCGCTTCCATAATTTCAGGAGAAGGCTTTGGAATTGGAACGATAACAACTTGCGTAGGTGCGAGTTTTGGTGGCAAAACCAAACCATCGTCGTCAGAATGTGTCATAATCAAGCCACCGATGAGGCGGGTTGAAGCACCCCAAGACGTTGCCCATACATATTCTTCTTTGTTTTCTTTATTCAAAAACTTAACCTCAAAGGCTTTTGCAAAGTTTTGTCCTAAAAAGTGCGACGTACCCGCTTGCAATGCCTTGCCGTCTTGCATCAAAGCCTCGATACAATACGTGTCAACCGCCCCTGCAAAACGCTCATTGGCGGTTTTGACACCTTTTACAACAGGCATTGCCATCCAATTTTCTGCAAAATCGGCGTAAACGTCTAACATTTGGCGTGTTTCTGCGATTGCTTCTACATCCGTTGCGTGTGCTGTATGTCCTTCTTGCCACAAAAATTCAGCCGTACGGAGGAACGGACGCGTCCGCATTTCCCAACGCATAACGTTTGCCCATTGATTGTAGAGCAACGGCAAATCGCGATAGGAGTTAATCCAAGTGCGGTAAGTATCCCAAATAATTGTTTCAGAAGTCGGGCGAATGATGAGTTCTTCTTCCAATTTCGCATCAGGGTCAACGATGACACCATTGCCATTTGGGTCGTTTTTCAAGCGATAATGCGTGACAACGGCACATTCTTTGGCAAAACCTTCGACATGTGCCGCTTCTTTTGACAAAAATGATTTTGGAATCAATAACGGAAAATAGACATTGACGTGTCCCGTGTCCTTGAACATGCGGTCAAGCGCATCGCGCATGTTTTCCCAAAGGGCATAGCCATTGGGTTTGATAATCATGCAACCACGCACAGGCGAGTTGTCTGACAATCCAGCTTTTTTAACAATATCGAGATACCACTGTGAGTAATCGTCGCTTCGGGATGTGATTTCTTTTGCCATAAAAAAATTTATTTCACTTGATTAACACATAGCCACATAAGGCACATAGTTTTAGTTCCTTAAAGGATGACAAAAAACTATGTGCCCTATGTGGCTATGTGTTAAAAAAATGTCAAAGAGTTTATTTATAATTTAAATTAATTCAAAAATTGCCGCAAAAGTCGTCCTTTTCCCTTGAAAAATGCTAACCTTTCAAAAAAATCTGCTTTTAAATTTTTAGAATGACTTTTAATGGATTCAGACACGTTAAATTTACGAGATGATAAAACATTGGTTCATCTTTTGCCGTAAGTTTGGCGCAATTTCTAATTTCCTGATTTAAAATTCATTACACACGATAAACAAGGCATGACCCATGACGAGACTTTCCTTTCTTATTTGTTTTTTATTTTTATTGAAAACAAGTCTTTTGGCTCAACAAGCCAAAGCGACAACTAAAAGCGGCGACCATATAGTTGGTGAAATCCTTTTTCAATTACAAGACAATCAATCTTTTACAGATTTTAAAAAACAGCTTAGTGAACGTGTTGAACTTTTAGGGCATGAGTGGATGACGCCTGTTTCTGAAAACTTACACATTTATTTGTTTCACTTTGATCCCGATGTTTATAAAGAACAAGCAGTTTGGACATTTCTAAAAGAGACCCCCTCAGTATCTGCCGTGCAATTCAACCATATTGTTGAAAATAGAAAGACCCCGAATGACCCGAAGTTTTCAGACCAATGGTCTTTGGCGAAAATTAATGCCCCCGCATTATGGGACAAAACGACGGGCGGCACAACGGCTTGTGGCGATACGATTGTGGTGGCGGTGCTTGAACGCGGCTTTAACGATAGGCTTGCCGACGATTTGCAAGCCAATATTTGGTTGAATAAAGATGAAATTCCGAATAATAATATTGACGATGATGGTGATGGGTATGTTGATGACTATCGCGGTGTGGCATTTGTGGGCGGAAAGGACAATCATGCGGCTTTGGTTTCGGGCGTAACGGATTTGGATATTCGCCATGGTGTCAGTGTCGCGGGTGTCATCGGTGCTGCGGGTAACAATGCAAAATTGCTTTCAGGAGTCAATTGGCAAGTCAAAATAATGCTTATAAGTGGTGTCACTAACGTGGGTGCTATCATACAGGCTTATGATTTTGTTTTGGCGAAGCATAAATTGTATAAAAGTTCAAATGGTAAAAAAGGGGCTTTTGTTCCAGTCACCAATTTCTCGGGCGGTTTTTCAAATTCAAGTGTTGCACAAAATCCTTTGTTGTGCGCTGTTTATGATTCTTTAGGTAAATACGGTATTTTGAACTTTGTTGCTGTCGCTAACGATGATAATGATGTTGAAAAGATAGGGGACATGCCAACACTCTGCGCCAAGGAAAGTATGGTTGCGGTCACAGCATCCAACAAAGAGGACAGTCGTGCAGGTTATGCTTATGGTAAAAAGTATGCTCACCTCGCTGCCCCTGGGCATGATGTTTTGATATTAGCACCTAATAATCAAACAGTTACAGATAATGGAACTTCTTTTGCATCTCCTCTTGCGGCAGGTGCGGCGGCATTGTTATGGAGTATGCCCGAAGGTTATCTTTGTCAGTTGTCAAAAACGAATCCAACGGAAGCCATGAAGGTTTTGAAAGGGGCGATACTGAGGGGGGTAGAAACATCTTCTGATTTGTCAACCAAGACAATTTCTGGCGGGCGGCTTAATGTTTACAATGCTTATCAACAGTTGCGCCGCAGTTTTGGGCAACCGATTGGCGACTACGATATTTTGAAAATATACCCAAGTCCAGTAGATAGAACGCTGAACGTTGTTTTTCAATTACCAGAAACTGTAACGGGTGATATATTGATTGTCAATGCTTTAGGTCAAAAAATGTTTCAACGGAAGATAACAGATACGGATTTGCTGTCGCAAAAAGTCATTATCCCAACTTATTGGCTAACGCCTGGTTTGTATTTTTTAACGGTTTCTACCAATAAATTTGAAGTGACAAAGAAGTTTGTGGTCGCAAGACCT
>JANLQI010000513.1:0-2411 GCA_031367705.1 Saprospiraceae bacterium
AGTGACTTCGTTGTGTTAATTAAAGAAATTTTAGCAGAAGGTTTCAAGACAGTGAAATTGGATTTTAGTTATGTGAAAAGAATTTTTCCAAATGCAGCTATTCCAATTTCAACTATCATTGATTATTTTACAAACGAGCAGAATATTTTATTTGAAAGGGTAGATATAAATGCTCGTATAACTGAAAGACAGTTATTCTCACCTTTGGAAACGGGTATAAATGATGATATTTTATACAAAACGCCACTTAATAAAGTTTGGAAATTCAAAGATTCAGCAGATGTAAATGTCGTTGTTGACGAATTGATTTTAGATTTGCGAAGGAGTAGGCAGTTTGAACCAGGTTTTTTGGATAGCCTAACATGGTCTTTGAATGAGGTGATGGACAATGTATTACAACACTCTGGAAGAGGATATGGCTTTGTGATGGGACAGATTCATCATCAACGAAAACATATTGCTTTTTGCGTTGGCGATAATGGACAGGGTATTTATAATTCATTAAAAGATTCCGTTCATAAACCTTCAACGCCGATAGATGCCTTAAAAATTGCTGTTCAAGAAAGTGTCACAAGAGATAAAAAGGTCGGTCAAGGTAATGGTATGTATGGATTACATCAAATTGTTAAGTTTAATAAAGGACGTTTAACGATTATTTCAAATACGGCATTGTATAAATTAGAGGATAATGCCGTTACAACTTTATTAAACATACCCACTATTTCTTATGATAATGGTGGAACAATCGTTGATTTTCAATTGCATTATGAAAATAAAGTTTCAATAGAAGAAGCCTTAATTTTTAAAGGAGAGCCACATAAAGACTATGTCAATTATTATTTGGAAAATCTCGAAAATGAAGAAGGCGATTTGGTTTATTCATTAAAACAATGGCGCGATGGTGTAGGAACACGCCCCTCTGGGAAAAAGTTACGTCTTGAAATTTTGAATAACTATATCGAAACTAAAAGGCGTTTCGTAATTGATTTTAAAGATTTGAGTGTCATTTCTTCTTCTTTTGCCGACGAATTATTAGGAAAATTAGTCATCGAATTTGGTTTTTTCGGGTTTAATAATTTAGTGAAACTCAAAAACATGAATTCGCTTATTCAACAAATTGTTCAGCGTTCTGTGGCTCAAAGGATGTCTGAGTCTTTGAATAGTCCGAAATTAGAGTGAATTTAAGCCCTTATATTTAATCTAAAACGTATGAATATTTTAAAAGTGTATAAAGAGACAGAAATCACGAATGCAGAAATGATTGACATGCTGCAAAAATTGGGCTTTATAGAAGTCAAAGGTGATGCACATGATTATCGAATGGAGAATAAAGCATTCGATATGTATCTTCTTATGCCTCGTCGTCCACTCAATGAATTTATTTGGAAAGGCTATACGGCTAAGTTTTCTAAAATGCTTTTAGATTTTGGTGTGATAGAAGACTACGACGACCTCGTAAAAATGGTTTTGAAAGAAAGGCTTAAAAAGCAAGCGGCGGTAGAACAACCTCTTTCATCATAAAACGACCCAAATTTACTTACGTAATAATAAGGGAAAAAAAGCCGGTAGACTGAGAGGTATCGGCTTTTGTTTATTAAACTTCAAATTTATAAAACGTTGAAAATAAATAAGTTAGTCATTGCTTTATGCACTCTTTTGGTTTTTACAGGTTGCCAAAAATATCGTATCAGATATGAGCAGCGTTTGCGTGAAGAAGGCAAAATTCATTGTGGTTGGTATGGAAAAAAGACGATTGCAGAGTGTCGGAAAACTTATCCGTTCAATGAGACGGCTAAGATTGTTTTGATTTCTTTTCCTGATTATGAAATTTGGGAATATGATATGAGGACTTATATTGATACAATTACAACACCTTGGGGCGAAAAATTAGAAAGGAAACGAAATCTCCTCGGTAAAGAGATTCCTGTAAAAATAACACGACCAGTTTTAGAGACAATGAAAGTCTTTGATAGAGTCTATTCCGTTTATGAGAAGTTGGAATTGAATGAACTACAAATAGATTCGTTGAGTTATTTATGTGAAAATTATACGACTAATATTCGTCTCAAATACGGTACAAAAACTATTACATGTTGCTACAAACCCCGAAATGCGATTGTATTTTTTGATAAAAAAAATATACCTATTTTAAATTTTGAAATTTGTTTTGAATGTGGACAATACCGTTGTAGTACATCTGAAAATATAGGTACTTTGAGTCAAATTGATGAATGTGGTGAGTTATATGGTCTTTTCAAAGATTTTTTTAGAAAAGCTGGTTCTTCATGAATCATAATGGGAATAAATAATGTTGAACTATTTATCTTTGAGAATGAATAGCAAACAATTATTTGAAATAGCCATAGGCGATATAAAACCATGGCATATAGAAACGATAGAATTCAAGACCT
>JANLQI010000532.1:0-10652 GCA_031367705.1 Saprospiraceae bacterium
TCTACCACTTCTCCGCCACCTGACGTGGCTTAATTTCTCTTTGATTCTATAAAAACAATCTTTTGTCTTCACTTGGCAAAGGCATCTGACGCATTTTTTGTCATTCTGAGAAAAACCGACACCTAATCGGTGTCGTCTAAAACGGAATAACGCGAGCAAGTAAGGCGGTGATTTTGAATCACCGCCTTACTAAAAACACAACGCGTCATTAGTAACGAAGTGAAAGAATCTGAATTAAATAAAACTGTCGTGAAATAGGGCATTTTATGAAATAACCAGATTTTTTCGCTGCGCTCAAAATGACAAAAAGTCAAATCGAAAATTGCTGCATCGCAACAATTAGCATCATTTTTATAGAATCAAAGTCTTCCAATTAACTTGTTTTAGGTCAAAATGGCTCTTCTCAAATCGCAGAAAGAGTAAGCATTAATAGCATTTTACGACCTGATTTCAAGAAAAAAACACCGTTTTTGTTCAAAACAGACCGTTTTATCTCCTTCATACTGAGGGGGTACTTTGAGATATCTTTTACATTAAAAATAATATTCCACACCTAAAACAACAAGCAATGTTTTTCAACAAATACTCTTTGCTAATCGGGGCAATCTTTTTGTCCTTTTTCGCACAAGCTCAAACGCTTAACGATGGCATTATGATGCCGAAAAAAGCCTTTTGTGGCGGCGTTATGTTCATGCAAGACCAATTTACAAACTATTGGGAAGGCACCACCAAACGAGACAATGCCAATATGGGCAAAATGACCATTCAAGCCGTTGGCATCATGGCAAATTATGGTATCACCGACCAACTCAATGTCATCGGCTCATTGCCTTATGTGAAAACCCAAGCCAGTGCAGGGCAAATGTCGGGTTGGTCGGGCATCCAAGACTTAACCCTTGCTTTAAAATATAATATCCTGAAAATCAAAGACTTAGATGCTATAGCCGTGGTAGGTGGTTCATTGCCCATGTCTGACTATATCGCTGCACATCCCTTCGCTATTGGCACACAATCTAAGATGCTTTTTGGTCGGGCAATGTTTCATTGGTTGACAGAAAAAGGTTGGACAGCAACGGCTCAAGGCACATATACTTTGCGCAGCAACATCAAAATTGATGGTACAAATTACTATACTGATAAAAATGTGAACAGCAATGAAGTCGCCATTTCTGATACTTGGCAAATCGGCGCACGAGCTGGTTATTACAGCTATCGGTGGGCATTAGAAGGCACTTTTGAAAGTGGTAAAACCTTAGGCGGCTTCGATATTCGTCGAAATGATGCTATGTTTCCCGCAGCCAATCGGCAAGAAGCGACGCGATTGGGTGTCATGGCTTCCTATCGCATCAAACCTTTGCATGATATACAAATTGTCGCCAGTGCTGCTTATACGATTTCTGGGCGAAACGTCGGTCAAGCGACGAGCATGGCAATCGGCATCATGAAGGCTTTTGGTTTTAACAAAACAGAAAACACACATTAATAAATCTAATTTTCAAAAAAATAATTATTTGAAAATCAATACTTTAGAATAAATGAAAAATATCAATATAAAAAAACGCACCACTTTTACCCCCTCAGTATTTATCCTCTTTTTTGCCCTAATTTTTATGGCAAGTTGCAACAAAGACATCGTTGAAGCGAGTGATAATTGGACAGAACTCGTTCCTACAAAACTCGACGATGCGGCAGGAAATTGGAAAACCATCGTTTTGACTTCAGCCGATGAGGTTAAAATTCCTGCGCCAGAGGCTGTAAATAGCCCTGCATATCAAGCAGAATTGGCAGAATTGAAAACACAATCAAGCAATTTGACAGATGCACAAAAGGCGGCTATCAAATACTGGAGCGCAGGCGTGACTTTGCGTTGGAACGAAATCATGCGCGCACTCGTCGCCAAGTACAACCTTGCACCACAAAACAACCCCGACGGCACATTTCCTGTTCCTGACCAAGCGAATCCTTTTTCATTCCCCGTTTTTCCGTTTTCAAATCCGCCTTATGCGGCACGTGCTTATGCCTATGTTGCAGTGGCGCAATACGATGCTTTAGTGGCGGCTTACAAACTCAAAGCGCAGTACAAACGCCCCGCACCTTATAAAACAGATGTCCGTTTGACCCCCTCAGTATCGAAGTCCGATTTGCCTTCATATCCATCAGAAGATGCCGTTTTAGCGAGTGTTTCTGTCGAATTATTGAAGTTTTTGTTCCCAACAGAAGTAGAGTTTTTGAATAAAAAAGCAGACGAAGCCCGTCAATACAAGATGTGGGCAAACGCTGCCACCCGCAGTGACATCGTTGCGGGCGACTCACTCGGTCGGGCTGTTGCAGCAAAAGTATTGGTACGCGCCAAGGCAGATGGCATGAAAAACGCCATCGGTACACAAGCAAAATGGGACAGTCTGGCACAAAACCGCATCGCCATCGGTGAAACGCCTTGGAAAAGCCTTGAATCACCTGTTCGTCCACCTATGTTGCCCTTTTATGGCAATGTCCGTCGTTGGCTCGTTACAGAGTTAGCGGCTATCCGTCCTGCTGCACCACCCTCAACGACATCAAAAGAAATTCGAGCGCAAATAGATGAAGTCTTGAGTTTTACAAAAAATCCGACACGTGAGCATGTCGCTATCGTCCATTTTTGGGCTGATGGCACAGGCACGCATACACCTCCAGGGCATTGGAATGCTTTGGCTTGTGATGTTATCAAAAAAAATAATCAATCAGAAGTAAGAACTGCTCGAAACCTTGCGCTTTTGAATATGGCATTGATGGATGCCGCCATAAGTTGTTGGGACACAAAGTCTCACTACTACTACCCGCGTCCGTCGCAACTTGACCCAAGTGTCAAAACATTGACAGGTTTGCCTAATTTTCCTTCATACACCTCTGGACATTCTACTTTTTCAGGTGCAGCGGCAACGGTTTTAGGCTATCTCTTTCCAAGTGAAAAAACAAAATTTAATGCGTGGGCATCAGAAGCTTCATTGTCAAGGCTTTATGGAGGCATCCATTACAGAATGGACTGTGATGCGGGTTTGAAATGTGGCAATGCCATTGGTGAATTTGCTATTAGTCGAGCAAAAATAGACGGTGCAGAGTAAAAGGTAGATTTAAGAATTTCAATTTTTATACATTTTCCAGCTTAACGGTGAACGGTTTTAGAATCGTTCACCGTTTTTTTTACAATAAAAAAGCACGTTTTACCCCCCTCAGTAAAACGTGCTTTTTTGACTGTTTTTCAAGCCCTTTTTATTCAAATTTTGCAGCAATAGCTGCCGCTAATGCCGTCATGTCTTCAGACGACATCGGAAAATGATTTTTAAAACTAAAATCTGATATCGCATTGGTCGGAATCAAATGTAAGTGGGTATGAGGTACTTCTAGACCAACCACAGCGATGGACACCCGCAAACAAGGGATAACCGCCTCAATCGCTTTAGCCACACGCTTTGAAAAAGGGAGCATAGCAGCAAGTACAGCATCGTCTTGGTCAAAAATATAATCAATTTCTGCTTTTGACACTATGAGCGTATGCCCTTTGACGACAGGTCGAATGTCCAAAAATGCTATAAAGTTGTCATTTTCAGCGATTTTATAACAAGGAATTTCACCTTTGATGATACGTGAGAAAATAGTTGCCATGTTTAGGATTTTAGGATTTTAAGACTTTAAGTACAAAGACGATAAGATTAACATGTAAATCTTATCGTCTTTGTACTTAAAGTCTTAAAATCTATTTTCTTAAAATCTTAATTTATAAAATACTGATTTTAAGGACTTTAAATTCAATGTCACCATTAGGTGTCGAAACATAAGCGAGATCACCGACTTCCTTACCGAGCAATCCTTGACCGACAGGTGAGTTGACAGAAATCCGACCTGTTTTAAGGTCAGCTTCTGATTCAGGAACGAGTTTATACGTCACCTGTTTTTTCAATTTGACGTTTTCAATGGTCACAGTAGAAAGGACACTGACTTTAGAATCGTCGAGTTGACTTTCATCAATGATGCGGGCATTACCCAATTTGCCTTCCAAATCAGCAATTTTGGCTTCAAGTAAGCCTTGAGCGTCTTTGGCTGCATCGTATTCAGCGTTTTCAGAAAGGTCTCCTTTTTCGCGGGCTTCAGCGATGGCAGCAGCAGCTTCTTTACGTCCGACTGAACGCAAAACGTCAACATCCGCTTTCATTTTTTCGTATCCTGCTTGTGTCAATAAAGTGTATTGAGCCATATCTTTTGAGTTTTATCTAAACAAATGTGTTTAGTTTTTTAAGAAAAAAATTTACAAACAGCTTAAACATCAAGCTGTTTGAGTGGTTTGACCCCCTCAGTAATCTATCTATTTTGTATGAAAATCAAGAAAAAAAACGGGAAGACACACGAAAAAACGAGAAGGCTTCAATCCTTGTTAGGAGAAACCTTCTCGTTTGTGTTTTGCAAAGATAAGTGAGTTTTTTTAATAAAAACAAATTTTTATAGATTTATCCGCAAAGCGATATTATGTGTACCATTCCAAGTGCGTGTGTGCAAAAAGCCGTAATCAATCGAGACGGATTGGTCAGTATTTTTGCCCATAGGCACGTTGAAAGATAAACCTGCTGCCACCCCGGTATAAACCGACTTGCTGACATCTGTTGACGTTGTGCCGATTTCATACTTATAGCCCCCCCTCAGTACGAGTAGGTTTCCGATGCCCAATTCGAGACCGGCACCGACATCGTCGCGAGAGAAAGCATTTGAGGTGAAATTGAAAACACCTGTCAACTTGACTTTATCATCGGGCAAAATATCGTAAGCGGCACCGATATTGAGCTGCGAAGGCAATTCAAAATTTGCTGCTTTTTTCGAATACGTGAGTGGATAAGACTGCGTGCCATCTGGGTTTGTTGTTGAAAAATTAAGCCCTTGACCGCCAAAATTCATAGGCGACCCAATATTGCGCAACGAAATGCCAAATTTGAAACGGTCTGGATAATTCGGTGAGCCTGTCATGTATTGCACACCTGCGTCAATGGAAAAACCAAAAGCCGAAACATCTGCCAATGACTCATTGAGCAAGCGGACAGTGATGCCGACCGATACTTTTTTCTCAAAATAATGCGAGTATGAAACAGCCAAGTTGAAAAACGTTGGTGAAAAAGTTGCACCCGTACCTTCGGGTAAACCATTGGTCGTAACAGGAATTTTGCCAAAACTTAAAGCATTGATACTAACGCCTAATGCGCCATTATCACCCATTTTTTTAGCCAAACCAAGGGCATTGAGGGCTAAACCCGTGCCTTGCAAATAAATCGAATGACCCAAACCAACTTCCAAGTTGTTGATGCGTGACAAACCTGCAATGTTTAAATTCATAGACTCAACACCTGTTACCATAGAGGTATTCATGGCGTGCAAACCGACTGTACGCGCCCATGGATTGAGTAAAAGTTCATACGCACCTGCCTCCCCTTGACGGTCGGGGTTGCCACCAAATGTCGTTGTGGCAATAATGAGCGCAATGAGGAGTGATATATGTTTTTTCATATTTTTTGATTTGAGAGTAAAGTGGTGTACGGGTTTAGGAAATGATGAAAATTTCCTAAACCCATACCCCTCAGTATTTTATGATTCTGAACATTTTAAAACATGAGCCACTACAACCGCGAAGGGTCAAATTGCCTATTAATCGCAAAGAACTTCAAGGTGCGTTCGCCTAAGCCTTCTGCTGAAATATGGATAAGGTAAACACCAGAAGCCACTGGAATCCCTTTATCATTTTTCATATCCCATTCAACTGCTGGCGCAAACTGTTGATAACAAACACCCGAGTTACGGGTTGGGTCAGTCAACGTTGCTTTTTCATCGCGCCTAAATTGGCGTATGAACCTGCCGTCGAGCGTGTAAACCGTGATAAGCGACTTTGGCGGCAAATTGGTAATTTTCACAGTCGTTGATAACTCATTGATTTCGTAAGCCGAATAGCCATAGTAAGGGTTCGGTACAACGTTAATCATATTGAGCGATGAATCAACTTGTAAACCATTTACCAATGCCACAGGTGCTTTTGCTTCCAATTTGAATTGATACACTGGGTGATTACCATTTGTGCCTTTACCTTTCATGACACCATAAGGGTTGTTGACACGCAATTTTACGGTCAAGTCATTCGGAATCAAACCATCTTTATAGGAAAGGAATTTCTGCCCTGGCGTTGCGGCAATCATACCCGCCCAAGTGATTTTTGCCAATGGCGATATTTTGCGGAATTCGCTGCCACCGTTCAAACCGTCGCGTATTGCTGCACAGTTGTCATAAGCTGTATTGGTCACATAAACCATGTGTTGTCCACCCATGAAAGCATTGTACGCAAAAGTCGAAGGTGACGGCGGTGCTGAAGCAACATTAAGGAAAAATTGGTCGCTTGGATTGAAAATCATGTCTCGATTAATACCCTTAGTCCCGGCTGTGTACTCTCCAATATTAGGGTCAAAGGTCGAGTTTTCGCCAAAGAAAATATTTAGGCGTTGACCTGTCTCGACATCAATCGCATAGCCAGGGAACCAACCCATGCCTTTTGTTATACCCGCTGTTTGTTCATCTGCCAATACTTGTCCAGCCGCTTTATTCGGGTCAGCAGCATCTGCGTCTTTTCCTACTGAGGGGGAGCCTCGCAGGTCAAAATTTTTGACGTTTCCAACCGTTGGCAAGTTGACACCTGTTCTGTATGATGGGTCGTAGTAATAAGGCCCTGCTGTTTCAACAACGATACAACGGCTCCATTTTGATTTGTCGTTTGTGAAAACAATATCCACATTGTTCAAACGTGCCAAACCATTTGAGCGAGCATTTGAGTTGTTCGGTCTTTGCCAAGCAGGCGTCACAAACGGTTGATTTTCAGGCAAATCGACGCGATAATCACAAAGAGCATAAGGCACAAAAGCGTAATTTGATATTTTTGCTAAGCTCTGATTTGGGTCAAGCAAGAAGTCTTGTTCAAGTGTCCCTAATTTCAAATAGTTAAACATATTCAAGCCTTGAACAAAAGGCAAGTCATCGGGAATACCTGTCAACCAATTCAGTCCTGCATTTTTATATTTTATTTCCGAACCAACTGCCCCATTTGTCTTATCTTTAGTCGCTGCCGTGCCAGGTTCTGCTACTTGACGAACAGATACAGAGAAGCCGTATTTAGCCACAATCTGCTCATTCAGTTTAGCAATACTTCTTTCTGAAAAGACTACAGCCGTTTCTCCTTCACGACGCAATTCCCAACGGGCTGTATCATTTACAACATCATCTGTCAGGTCTTTATCCTTGATTTGTAATGTATAAGTACCATCAACAACTTCTAATGGACTGACAACTTTAACATCTATGGGCGCGCGACCTGCTTTATAGGTTATTGCACCGTCCGTTGCTGCTCCTTTTGCCAGAATATCTGAAAGTGTTGTCTCTGAAATGTCCAAGAAATTGCCGCCGCTGCCTAAACCGTCTATACGGGTTACAACAGCACCTTCGCCGTATTTAGCGGATAGTTTTACATCCACAATGGGGCGTGGGAGAACGACATAAGCTTTGTTACCTCTGTTTTTATCGCCAATATTTCGACGACCGACCACATACGGATCGCGTTGACCGATATTACCGAGACCGTCGAATTTTACATAATTGTTATAAGCATAAGCAATAGCCATAAAATAGTATTTCTTATGATTGACCAATTTTTTGTCATCACCCCTTGCGAATTTGTCCTCTTTTATGCTGAATGTGTGTCGAATCCCTTTATTATCGCCATCTACTTTCAAAACAGGGGTATTGATAGTCCGTCCAGGAAAATTCGGGTCGGGCTGTTGCGTCCAATTAAATATTTTAGATATATCATCTTGAATATCAACTTGTGCGACAAGACGTGACTTATCTGGGTTATCTAAATCGGCTACACCCACATCACCGTCATGCAATTGGAACAATTTATAGCCTTGGAAAAGGTAGTTTGTATCTTTATTGCCTTGGCGCGGAATACGTAAACCCGCCTCTTTGTATAACTCACCTGCATTATTCGATTGTGGAAAAGGTGGGTTTGTGAGTACCGCTATAATTTCACGGTCTAACTCAACAAAACACATATCTGGTGCATCAGGACCATCAAAAATCTTGAAACACGCATCAAACAAAGCTTGTGCAATATCATCCGCTTCTTGCAATTTACGCAAGTCAGGCGCAGGATGTGGAATGTCTGGCACCCAAGGCACACCGATAATCAACTCATTGACTGCACCAGGCTTCAATTTGAGCGGACCAGATGCTTGAATTGTCCGACGGTCGCCACAAGGCAAATTATAAGATGCCATTGACCAACCCGCAGGATTGTTGGGTGCATCCACAAACGCATATTTCAAGCGTTTGGTTGTAGAATTGGGGTTATAACCCGTTCCGCCAAATGTATAGGGTGTACCATCACGCCAAAAACCTGTTAAATAGTTGTAATATTCATTCGCTGAGTTAGGGTCAGTGGTACCACCTTGTGCGGGACAACCTGATGTTGTACCATTCAAATAATAGGTAAAAGAAGACATACCCAACTCTTTACCAAACTCATCATTTGGCCCACGGAAATAATCCACGCCAATCATCGGTATTTTATCGCAATAGGTATTCGTTCCGCCTTGACAAACACAGCCAGAACCAGCCGTTCCGTCTTGAGCATCTTGATTATAGACATACATCAAACTCCGTGTGGTATCGCAACCAATATAGTCATCGTCACTACAACCTAAGTCGGGGTCAACCCACATAGCAAAGTACATGGAGTCAATATCCGTCTTAGCTCGGTTGATAAGCTTATAACGTTGGAAAGTCATGTCATTCAACTCATCATTTGTTTGATAGTTGAAAGCCTGTACCTGTACCTCCATCTGAATGGGCAAAGAGCGCAAAGCGTTGGTGTGTACATTGCCGTTGTCATTGTAAACCCAAAAGACCATTTCGTCAGGAAAAACGTCAATATCACAACCTTTGATGTCAATAGTTGGATAATCCCCTTTTGTTGGGTCATAGTTCAAATCGCCATCTTCATCATGGAATTTACCCAAACCCGCTTTTGTGCGTGGCAACGTAAAACGGTGAATTTCAAAGAAATATGGATTACCATTGGCAGGCCAGCCTTTGACACTTTCAGGAATCAAACCCGGGTCAACCACTGGATTATTCGGGTTTTTTTGTTGTGCCGCGCGGAAAAGGCGAATACAAGAGTCAATCTCTGTCCGATACACAACAAAGTGCTTATCCCAATTGTCACAAACGGCTTTGCTTGTTTGACCATTTTCATTGAGTGGTCCAGGCCAGAAGTCTGTTTTGGGCGGATTACCTGTACGATATGTTTGAGCAGCCACCTTAAGGTTGCCCGAAGGGTCTTTACCACCTAACCAAACGGCACCCGCAAAAATAGACGAAACGGCTTTTGCGCCCGTACCCGGTTGTACTTTTGGAATGACATAGCCAGGGTTTGTCAAGTCCCACCACACATCACCACTTGATAAAAGTGTGGCACGGACATTATTGAGCTGCATATCATATCGAGATTTACCGGGAATACAGTCAGAGCGATTAGACACTACTGAGGGGTCCCCTTGCGCACCTTTTTCCAAAGTTCCTGGATAACGTGCTTGAGCTATACCGATAACGCCTAATGCGAGCAAGCTCATAAAGAGACGTAAAAAATAACGTCCAAAGCGTAAACGATTCATTTGCATTGTTTTATATTTTTTTAAAATTCTTTAAAAACACATTTCTGTTGAATTAAGATTTATAAATCTTTAAAATCAAGTAAATCCTAATTCAAAAAGTTAAAACATAAACGTCGCACCTAAATACATACGACGGGGAAAGAAATAATTACTCGGATTCAACTCACGTATCATATAAGAAAAACGATAGGCTTCGAAATCATTCGGACGCGAATTGGCAATACCTTCCAAAGTGCTTATCCCAAGCGGTGAACTCAAATAACCATCGTCGTCTGGCGAACCAGATGCCCGATAAACGCTTCTAATATTACGTGTATCCAGCAAGTTTTGAACGCGGAAATAGGCGTTTATACTGAGGGGGTGCTTGGCATCTTTTGAAATGATAAATGTCTTATCAATACGCATATCCAAATTGTAAGTCCATGGCAGACGCGCACCGTTGATAAGGCCATCAATATTGGCACCGCCAAATGGTTGTGAAATCGCTTGTTTTGTATAAGGACGACCTGAAACCGTAACCAATTGCATGTTAACACCTGCATTTCTAAGGATTTCTTTACCAAAAAGCATAGGCCCCGTGTATTTATTTTCATCGAAACGATAGTCCGCTGTGAAGGCAAAACGATGACGCTCGTCAAAAGTAAGCGGTGATAATACACGAATATTGCCCCGACGGTTCAAACCACTTTGCGAAGCAGGGTCAGAACCTGTACCATCTGCAAACTGTAAAGTATAGTTAAATTGTCCTGAGAAATGACGTGTTTGACGCAAATCGTATTGGAATGTGAAACCTTTAACCGTACCAAAATCGAGATTGCCGTAAGTGACATACTCCGTCAAGTTGGTAGGTCCAGCCAAAAAGCGATAATAGCGTTGTTGAATCATATCGCGCATCTCCTTGTAATAAGCAGCGATTTTGATACC
>JANLQI010000360.1:0-72928 GCA_031367705.1 Saprospiraceae bacterium
CTAATCAAATTTCTGTCTACTATACCTTACTTCCAACTCTTACATTATCAAACGCACACCGCCCAATTCCGCAACTTTGTAAGAAAAACGATTGCCAGGAGAGCCAATAAACATAAAGTTTTTAGGAATATTCCACTTTACTGACAATTCTTCAATGATTTCTGGCCCAAAGACACCAACAATTTCTATAAAATCAATATCAATATTTGGATAAGCGCGGTCAAGTACTTGAAGGTCTTTTTTCAATTCTTCATTTGAGTCACCTTCCTTTTTTATATTGACAATTTTTAATTTTCGAGTCGTTTCGTTTACTTCTACATAGCGCATAACTCGATTTAAAATAGCCACATTATCACCTTTTGTAAAGAAGACAAATTCTTGCGCATTAATCTTATTTTGGGTTCTTTTTAACATTCTATTACTGACTAAAACCCATTTTCGCAAGGGGCGATAAAAGTATTCAATGACTTCAATCAATAGTTTTACAACATTCGCTCTATCAAGCATGATAAAAACAATGAGTAATGCGGGAACTAAATATTGAATAAAAGTATAGAAAGAGTCGATATTTAATTGAATATTGCCAACAAAAGCAGCGCAAATGAAAGCAACGGCAAAAACGACAATGATTGGTTCAGCACGTTCTGGCCGAGGCAGTTTTTTTCTTTTAGATTTCAAAAGTAAATTGCCAATGCCAAACAAAGCCATGACTGTTAAAAAAGAGAAAGTATAGACTCCTGCCAAAGCAACCAAATTGCCATGTGTGGCAAATAATACGGAAATGCACAGCAGAAGAAAAACAAGGACAATCCGATAACTCACACCACGCGCGTTTTTACGCAAAAAGAAATTAGGCAATATTCTGTCTAAGGTAATCCGTTCCACAAGCCCCGTTGTACCAATAAATGAGGTTAAAACAGCACCACTCAGTACCAAAACCGCATCAACAGAGACAAGTGCGGCTAACCAACTACCCGCCGCCGTTTCACCCAAATATGCCAAAAGTGACTCTTTGTGGTCGCCAACAACCGTCAAAGGCACAACACAAATGACTAAAAAAGCGATTAAAGGATTGAAAAAACTGACCACTGCCCACATATTCCTAAGCGTTTTAGGGAATACACCCGGCTCTTGTTCTTCTACGAAATTGGCGGAACTTTCAAACCCTGAAATGCCCAACATGGCAACGGCAAAGCCCAAAAATAGCGACTTTACAAAATCGCCAGACTCCAAAGGTACACTCATATTGAGGTGCAATGTGCCTAAACCATTTGTAAATATATACCATAACACGGCCAATACTAAGACCGTGAGCGTTACAAGATGGATGATGAAAATAACAACAGCCACAAAAGCAGATTCACCAATGCCCCAAATTGCCAAAGCAGCAAAGGCTGCCAAGACGATGATAGTCGCTACTGTAATGGGTAAACCCGAAAAAAGACCATGTAAATAGTGCATGGCTTCGTTGGCAGAAATAACCGCTGTTGCCATGTAGGATAAAATGGTCAAGGTAGCGGCAATGGATGCCAAACGTTTGGTACTTGTGTTTAGCAAAACATTGTAAGCACCGCCATTTAAGGGTATCGCACCGACGACTTCGCCGTATATTTTTCTAAAAGAAAATAAAACAAGAGCAACAATTAATAACGAAATCCAAGCATATTGACCCGCTTGCATAATGGTTAATGCAGATACATAGAGGCACGAAGAACTGATGTCGTTTCCACAAATAGCAGTGGCTTGTAATTCGTTTAATTTTTTATGACTAACGTTTTCCATAAAAGAACTTAATACTTGTTTATTGATTTGATAAATTGCGTTGTTTTTCTTTAAGCAATTCTAATTTTGATTTACCCTCTAATAACTTTTCTTCAACGTCTGTAATTTTTAATTTAGCTTTTGTATTTTCATTCTCTAATTTATTGACTTTATCTGTCAATTTATCTGCTTTTTCTTTATCTTTTACAGATTGTTCAGCAGAAGCACCTTTAGCTGTAATATTGTAGCTTGTAGGCATGTCTTTTTGTGCATCAAACATTCTATCATTGTTCTTTGCAATAGATTTACGCAAAGAGTTTTGTTCTTTGTTTAATGATTTTACACTTTTATTAATGCGCGCTATTTCGTCTGAATAATATTCATTCAAACTTTTAAGTAAAAAAGTATTGAGTAAGTCTTTTAATGCGTCAAATTCGGGCTGAAAACCTTCATCTCCCGCAAAATAATCATAACCAAATGCCACAAATACTTTCATTGCTGAACCTTCACCCGTTTCAGTGATGCGTGCGTATAAATCTAATCGTTTTTTAGATATTGGATTAATAACAACATCTTCTGCTTTCATTAATTCATTATTACCAAAAAAACTATTGCCTTTTGTACGAATAGAATATTTCTTTTTCAAGTATTTTTCCCAATCATTTTTTAATGTTTTAGTATCAGGGTCAACGAAAACAGCATAACAAGGGCGTAATTTATTATCAAAACTGATTTCAGTAGTATCAATTTTAAAAGTTTGGGCTTTTATATTTATGGAAAAGAAAGCCAAAAGTAGAATTGTGACGAAAGCATATTTAAATTTTTTCATTGTATTTGTAATTTAAATTGTTATTGAATTGAACAGGTATAGTAAACAGAAATTTAGGGTTCTTCATGAATCATAATGGGAATAAATAATGTTGAACTATTTATCTTTGAGAATGAATAGCAAACAATTATTTGAAATAGCCATAGGCGATATAAAACCATGGCATATAGAAACGATAGAATTCAAGACCTCCAAAGGAGGTAAAAAAGAATTACATCTTACATTAGATTTTGTTTCTGGTAGTGTATTTACAGACACAAAAGGACATTCAAGTAAAGCCTACGATACGGCATTACGGACATGGCGGCACTTAAATTTTTTCGAGCATGAGTGTTATATACATGCGTATGTTCCGCGGGTGACTAATGAAGAAGGAGCGATAGTGCGCTTTCAAGTTCCATGGGCTCGGACGAATCAAGGCTTTACGTTATTATTTGAAGCATACGCTATGAGCTTAATAGAATTAGAAATGCCTGTGTCGAATGTGGCAAAATTGGTAGATGAATATGACCAACGCATTTGGTCAATTTTTCATCATCATATTGCCATTGCCCAAGCTCATACAGATTACACAAACATTAAAGAAGTGGGCATTGATGAGACGAGCCGCAAAAAAGGACATGATTACGTGACAGTAGGTGTTGATTTAGAAAAACGCCGTGTTTTTGATGTTCAAACAGGCAAAGACAGTGCTTGTGTTGAACGGCTCGGTGAATTTTTAGACCAAAAAGGGTCTCCTAAAGCAGAAGTGACACAAGTCTCTATTGATATGTCACCTGCTTTTATCAAAGGTTGCACCGACACTTTTGCCAATGCAGCCCTCACATTTGACCATTTTCATGTCACCAAAGAAGTCAATAAAGCACTTGATGAAGTCCGTAAAATAGAACGTAAAGAAGCCAAAGAACTTAAAGGACACAAATATACTTTTTTGAAAAACCCACAATCACTAAACGATAAAAAAAGAGCTGAACTACAAGACCTTATTAAACTTTATCCAACGATTGGCGAAGCCTATCGGCTTAAAGAACTTTTCCGTGAGTTCTGGACAATGGACGATGTGACTAAAGCCGAAATCTTTTTAACGGATTGGTGTGTGCAAGTCACTAAATCTAAAATCCAACCCATGATAAAAGCCGCTAACACTATCAAAGCTCATTGGTCAGGTATTATTAATTTTATTCAATCTAAAATCTCTAACGGTATTCTTGAAGGTATTAATTCTAAAATCCAACTCGCTAAAAAAAGAGCCCGAGGGTATCGTAATGACAATAATTTCAAATCTATGATTTTATTTATTGCTGGTAAACTTAATTTTGATTACCCATTATAAGTCACGAAGAACCTAAAATTCAGATCAAATCTCACCGACTTTTCGCTTTTTACTCATCAAAGACGACCCTGATGATGATAAATTTGTGGATTGTGCAGTAGCAGGAAATGCCGATTTCATTGTTTCTCACGATAAACATTTCAATATTTTGAAAACTATTGACTTTCCTATAGTCGAAGTCATATCAATTGAAGAATTTAGAGAGATTTTGAACGAACAGATGGAATATTTGAGAGACATCTAAATCCTTTCAAACCCCTTTACTCTTCATGAGAAATCAAGCATTTCTGACATTCAAAAGCCTTGCAATGTTCGTTGCAAGGCTTTTTTGTGGGTTTTACTGAGGGGGGCGCTTCGATTAGATTTTTGTTCCAATGCACATTTGTTTTTACAAGAAATAGTCATTATCTTTGTACTAAGAGTTGAAACAATGGTTGTATCGGTCTTGAGACTGAAACCTCTAACAGAGGTAGTGAGGTTCGAATCCTCCCAACTCTTCAAAGCCTTTCAAGCACATTGAAAGGCTTTTTTTATGTCATAAATGCAGCTCAAATTGTTGGTACAAATCTGTAAGCGGTTTGTCAAAACATTCTTTATGAATTATGTTTGGTTTCAATGCGGTTAAAATACTTTCCATGCGTTCAAACCAATAATCGGTTACGCCTTCTTGCCGCCGCAACAAATAATAACGAATTAAACCTGCCGACAAATCAGCTATTTGTATCAATTTTGAATATTGAGATTTGCCAAAATATGCAGTATCAAAAATCTCACTGAACGTCGTTCTATGAATCGGGGATTCAATCAATTGCTCTATTTTGTCTTGAAATTGGTTTTGTTCATCAAAAATCACAAACGTATTGCCTTTGTCGTTTTTCAAAAGTGCTTGATTTTTGTCCAATTGACTAAGCACTTTGTAGGAAGCACACAAATAAGGATGTTTCAATTGATTCCGCAAAGTGGCTTCGGAACGATATATTTTGGAAAACACGTCATTATCAACCGCACAATAGAACAATTTGAAGTTAATTTCTGATTGAAATGTCGTAAAAATCAAATGCAGCAAATCTGCCCGTTCCTCAACCGTAGGTAAGTCAAGTCGGTATGGGTTTTTATTCCTAATATCTGAAAACTTCAATTCTTTTACAGGATAGCTCAATTTTGAATTGACAACAGACAATATTGTGTCAAAAACATCAACCGCTTTTCGTAATTTTGTAAAATCTACTAAAATACCTGCCACAACTAAGATTGGTTGGTTTTCTTCAAATTTAACAGACCTCGCAAAGCCACTTTCATCGGCATAAAAAGCATACATATTTTTTGATTTTTGGCAAATATATATCCTCTAAATCTATTTTTGTTATGCCCTACTTACTTTTGATAACAATCAATTGAAATTATTTTATTTGAATATCACTTAAATTTAACGTGGAAACTGTCTAAATCCTATCATATTCTTGCAAATCAAGGGCATCCTAATTCAAAAGCCTTGCAATGTTCGTTGCAAGGCTTGTTTGTGGGTTTTACTGAGGGGGTCGGTTTCGCGGGTCTGAAGACCCCTTAACATAGTAGGCTTCGGTTAAAAACCCGAAGCCAGCACCGTCGTTCGTTGTTGTTGGTTTGTGGGGTGTTTTGAGGAAAACCGTTCGCCAGCGGATGTCAAATTTCAAAACAAAAACACTAAAATAAAAGTTGACTAATTAATCAACTTTTATTTATCTTTGCACAACTAATAAAGGAGGTTTTTTTATAAATACTATATTCTATTAATTCAAAAAACAAATGATATGGATAATATCCGTCAAATCGTTTTTCACAAAACGTACTTTTTGGAATTTTATAATTCAGTAAACAACAAGGTTCAAGAGAAAATTGATTTTGTTTTAGAAATTTTGGCGACTCAACATCGTGTACCTACAAATCATGTGAAATTCATTGAAAACAGCGATGGCATTTATGAACTCCGTGTTTCTGTAAGAACTGATGAATATCGTATCTTATTTTTCTTTGAAGAAGGTTCATTAATTGAAGGCGGTAAGATTGTTATTTTGGGCAATGGTTTTATCAAAAAAGATAAGAAAGATTACAAAAAAGCGATTAGTAAGGCTGAATTTATCAAAAAAGAATATTTTGAGGAAAAGAAGAATTCATAAGTTTAATCAAATAAATAAAAAACAAAAAAATTTATTCAATTCAATAAAAGAAGATAAAAATCATGGAAGATAATAAAGTTAAGACATTCGAAGATTTGCTAAACAATAAGTATGGCGCAAAAGGAACACTTCAAAGAGATGATTTCCATGCCCGTGCAAAGGCGTACTATATTTGTGAAATGCTTAAAGAAGAAAGAAAAAAAGCAAAGTTGACTCAAACCCAATTGGCGGAACGTGCCGATATGAAAAAAGAAGTCATTTCAAGAATTGAGAATGGTAAAATTGACGTGCAGTTGTCAACGTTTTTGCGTGTTATTGATGGTTTAGGTTTGCAATTGAAATTGGTGGCTGTTTGAAAATACTGAGGGGGCTTTGTCTAATTCCTATCAAACCCTTTTGCCCTTCATTAGAAATCAGACATTTCTGACATTCAAAAGCCTTGCAATGTTCGTTGCAAGGCTTTTTTGTGGGTTTTACTGAGGGGTTATTCAATATACAAAGAACTTAAAGTTAATTCTTGAATAGCTGATTCTAATTCATTTTCTGTTGAATACCATTTTTTATCGTTTTTATTTGAAAATGCTGCCCAAAAATCATATTCAATTCTATCAATGCCTTCTAAAATGTATTGGTTTTTAGAATACCATGAAAGACGTTTAAATTCTGTTATTATACCTTTTACTTCTGTATAATTTCTAAATTGAAGCTTTGCTATTCTTTCCAAAAGTTCATCTACTAATGGCTTAAACTCTTTCTCTGTCATTTTTTTTATTTAACAATTTGAACCATTTCAAATTGTGATACAAAGATAGAGTGATAAATTTCCATTTAGAAGTTCTTGATACTTATTTGATTTTCAATCTTTTAGTATTAAAATCAATAGGAGTTATTTTAATTCCAATGTGATAAAGATTAATAAGATTATCGTTAGTATCATCTTTAACGAGAAACATGGAGTAAAGAGAAATAAAGTTGATGCTATGCCGAGTTTACTTTGTAAACCTATATTAAATTTTAAAGGCTATTGCCGAATTTGACAAATTCTCTTTAAAAAATACTTTTAATCAAAGATACAATCACAATCACCTGGGTGTAAAAAGTCAGAAATATCTATATAATCAATCTTTTTTTTCTCTTTTTCTGTTTGAATAAAGTTTTGATAGCTATATACTAAAGACGAGTAATTTGTATCATAATTAAAAACAGCATTTTGGTGCTTTCGAATGTTCGAAATGAATTCATTATTTATTTTTTCTTCTATTTCTATCATTTTGTTTCTCAAGTTAAAACTAAGATTTATTGAGTCCATATCCCCATCTTTACCAACACCTCTAAATTGCTCTACATGGTAATATAAATCTACCCAAAAATGCCATATTTTACCATCAAAAATACAACTAAATGTCGCTTTTGCTTTAGTAGGTTCTCTATAATACATTCTATTAGGTGAATAATGATTTAAAAATTCATATATTGAAATCATATAAATAGTATCGCTGTGAAGCCTATTTTCAATGAAGATAGTATTATTGTTTTCAAAAAAGATAGCTTCTTGTAATTCAAGGTTTAAGAAGCCTTCGATATCTATATGTATAAAATTAATCGTATTATTCATTATTATTCTATTTATGTTATTTCAGAAATTTTGAACCTATTGTGTAGTCAATGACACAAAATTTATTGTGCATCAATTTCTCACTGATGCGATAAATACGACCACCACAGGCTTGTAAATCATTGATAGACAAGTATTTATTGATGTCGTCATCAAATATCATCAAGCGCACCTTTACGCCACTTTTCGATTTTTCACAAAGCACATCTAACAACAAACGGTCGGTAAACCAGGCCACAGCTAAGTCAATCTCTGATTCGGCAGCTAACAAACAGGCTTGAATGTGTTCTTGGATATTTTCAAAATAAGCTTGGGTCTCCATATTTGAATTTTAGAAAGACAAATATATGAAAGAATCTATGATTTAGAATTAAAAATCCCCCCCTCAGTAAAAACTGTGTTTTTAATAAAGAAATTTGATGTTGTGAAGTGTTTAGTCTTTTGTTAAACATTAAGTAACGCCCTAATAATTTAGTAAATTATAATATTTTTTGTATTTAAATTCAACGACATTTCATCTTATTTGTTTTAAAATTGAACTTTTTGCTTTACATTTGTTTTTTGAAAACTTAATTTTTCCGTTAAACGGATTTTTAAAACTAAAATGACCACGATATGCCTTTCCAACAAGAATTCGACTATGTTTTTGACCTCATCAAAAATGCCCGAAATAAGGCTTTGCAATCTGTTAATAGCGACCAAATTATTTTATATTGGACGATTGGGCAATTTGTTCAACAAAAATTAGATGCTTCGGAATGGGGGGAGGGCACTGTTAAAAATCTGTCATTGTATTTGCAGAGTAAAGACCCGACTTTGAGCAATTATAGTAAACGCGGTATCTATCGGATGCGGCAGTTTTATTTGGCTTATATTGATTTTGAATTTGTGTCGGCAATGCCGACACAATTAAGTTGGACTCATAATCTTGAAATTTTGAGCCAAACCAAAACAATGGAAGAACGAGAGTTTTACCTTAAACTCACATTGAAAGAAAAATTAAATTATAGAGAACTCCGTCGCCATTTAAAAACCAGTTATTTTGAACGCAGCTTGATTGCCAATCAGCTTTTGCCACCGTCTTTGGACAATTATCCGCGCGATGTATCCAATATTTTCAAGGATTCCTATATTTTTGAGTTTGCACAAATACCCGATAAACATTCAGAAAAAGACTTAAAAAAGGCTTTATTGGGTCAATTAAAGGATTTTATCTTGGAATTAGGGAAAGACTTTGTCTTTGTCGGCGAAGAATATCGGTTGCCTGTCGGCATGAAAGATTATCGCGTTGACCTTTTGTTTTATCATCGAGAACTATCTTGCTTGGTTGCTTTTGACTTTAAAATTGAAGAATTTGAACCTTCTTTTCTTGGGCAAATGAATTTCTATTTAGAAGTATTGGATACAGATGTCAAAAAAGCACATGAAAACCCCAGTATCGGTGTCTTGATTTGCAGAAACAAAGATATTGAAGTAGTCGAATATGCTCTACGGCGTAATCTATCGCCAACTTTAGTTGCAGATTACAGCACTAAATTATTGGATAAGGCTTTATTAATTCAAAAGGTTAAGGAATTATTTAGGGATATTGGCTGATGCAGCTAACAAACAGGCTTGAATGTGTTCTTGGATATTTTCAAAATAAGCTTGGGTCTTCCTATTTAAATTTTAGAAAGACAAATATATGAAAGAATCTATGATTTGAAAATAGAAAAAGCACCCCCTCCGTAAAACCTTGTTCTTTTTGGAAAAATATGTATTTTTGTAAAAAATAATTAGAAAATGACATCGAATATTCAATTTCCATTAAATGAAGTTCAAGTATCACTTTTGCGCTTAACTGAAAAATTGCCACATGAAGAGCTTTTAGCCTTACAAAAGCTCATAATTGCCTTTAAAGCACAGCGTTTGTCAGCTTTGGCAGACCAAGTTTGGGATGAAAAAGGTTGGACTCAAGAAACAATGGAGATGTTTCTCAATACGCATTTCTGAGGATTTCTTTCCCTTTTACAAAACTTGAAAAATAGCCGTTTTACAACGAATACGTCGTAAAACGCCTATTTTTATAAGTCATTATCCCAAAATCACCTACTATCCCAATGCTTCACATGCCAAAAAGGAATGTCCCAACTCAAATTAACATTGAAGCGAAATTCAAACTTTTTCAAGAAAACAGCATCATCGGTCACTTTGGACAAACGCGGTTGGGCTTGATAACCCAAGCCGAGGTTTATAGGGCTGTTGAAGAGTCGCCCAAACATGATAAATAGCCCGGGCGAAAAGATATTGCTCAATTTTACTTTCGGAATACTGTCTGTTGTGTTCGTGAAGCGAAAACCTGCGATAGCACCGACATCCACCAAACTGGCGAAAAACTGAATGGTCTTTGGCGTGAAAAAGTCGCCAATTTTCTGTTTTTTACTGAGGGGGTAGTGCCGTTGGTTTTTTAAACCATAACTGAGGTTGATGCCAATAGGCGCAGCAATGCTGAAATAACCCGCGCTGTCATTTTGCCTAAACGTATTTTGTAGTCCAATATAACTGTTGATACTCAACAACCAGCCTTTTTCTTTGATATGTGTACCACCAGACGGTGTCATCGTGCTTTCTAAAAGTTCGGCGACGGCATCGCTGCTTTGTGCCAACACCATCGAAGCAGCAAACGAACTGTATTTGATGAATTTTAGAATGCCTGTATATTCCAAAGGCTTTTTTCCAAGCGAATCGCCGTCCACATACAGTTTTTCGATGACCATTGGTTTATTCTCCTTCATAATGTATGTGCCAGAAAACGATTTGTATTCCCGCACAGGCACCATGTTGTTGGCACTATTGGGCTGATAAAAAGTATTCAAAGTGTCAATTCTGATAAAGTTTTTACCTTCTTTCACATACATCGGTCTTGAGTCAAAGGCTTGCACCAATTCTGCAATGTGTTGCACGGCAGCGTGGTATTCGCGTCCTTTCATTTCGGCATAAATGCGGGGCAGCATTTCAGCGACATAAATGCCTTTGTACCACGTGCGTGGCAAAGCGGTTTCGGGTTCTAAAATATCTTTAATGGTAGGTGCAAATTTGACCAATGACAATATGTTTTCGTAGGAAGAGACCATTTTATCCCAATAGAATTTTTCGTCATTTCCTTGAGCCAAACGCATTTCTTTATTCGCCATTTCTATCATATTGACACGACTTATCAGACCTTGAACATAGTTACGCATTTTGTAAAAATTGTCCTTTTTGTCGTATAAACCATTGATAAAATGCCGTAAAGTCTGTCCATTCTGAAAAGTTATCGGTTTTTTATTGTCGTCAACGGCTAATTGGTAAACCGTTCCCATCCAAATTTGAGCCCCCAAAGCATCACCTTTTACAAGCAGATTCAAACTGTCCAAACCGTTTATCCAATAATGCGTCGAATCGGCGGGGTTTGAAGACCTAAAACTGGTCGAAATGAGTTGAATCGTTTGCAGTCCTGCCCTCAAATCCAGCCCTTCGCCTTCATCGAAAGCTTCGCTGAAATGTATGTTTTCGATGATGTGACCAGGGTGTTGATTGCGAATTAAACCGTCTGCAAATTGCGTAGCTGTTGTCAAAAAGTCTCGTCCTGTTTGATTGCCTTTGAAGGCTTTGGCGTACTTTTCTGTTTCTAAAAGTTGGGTGGTATTGGCAAAAACATTGGCTAAATCTTCTTCCATTTTTTGGCGCAAACCAGCGATGTATTGTTCAAACACATAAATATCTTTATCCATCAAAGCCAAGCCGCCAGAAGTGTTTGGAAACAGGGTTTTCAGTTCGAGACTGTTGTCCATTTCCTTTTTCATTTTTTGAAAAAACACCACGTTTAGGTCTTGTTTGAAGCGTTTGACAATGATTTTTGCAAAGGCATCGGCAAAAATAGTCGCGTTTAAATTGCCGACTTTGGAGGCAAAAGACTTTTTCCCGCCTGACCCAACACCTCTGTCGCCACTGAACATACTGATGGGGTCAGAAAATCCCCAAAAGTTATCAACATCCAAGGCATTGTACATGAAGTCGTTGTCTCTAAAGGCATTTTGAATATCTTGAATTGTTATATTTTTCGACATTTGCTGAGTCTCAATCAAGTAATCCGCAAGCGTTTTATACATACTCTGAGCTTGTTCGCTCGAATGTTTGTCTATTTTGCGATAAGCCTTAATCGAATCAGCCAAACGGAGCGAGGCATTATAAACAGGCACAACAGGTGGTTTTTGTGCCACCGATTGGGTCATAAATAATAGCAAAAAACTGAAAAGGAGTGTATATTTTATCATAGTATTGCGGTTAAATTAAGTGTTATGTTTTTTTTCTTAAAGGCATCAATGACTTCAGATATGGGCATGACCAAAGTGCTGTAATCACTATCGGAAAATACGACCCCTATCAAAGCGTTGTCAGAAACCCGCAAAAGCCACGAACCACTATCACCTTGTGCTGAAATCTTTTTAGCTTTTCTATCATTTAAAATATCAGAAACAAAAATGGCATTTTCGTATCGCCCCAATTTCCATGGGCCTTCTTGGTTTATTTTTCTAATGACACCTTTCGCTTTTGTTTTAATTCTATCATTAAAAAAACAGACTTCTGTACCGAGTTCAAGGTCTTGAATTTCCACAAATTTAGTAGGTGAACCTATCTTTTCGTTACCGAATTTATCGGTCAATTCTATCAATGCAATGTCTAATTTGCTATTGATAAAGGCTGTTTCTGCATTAAAAACACCAATTTTATCGCCTTTTTCAGAAATCACAACGAAAGATTCTTCGGGCGAAAAAGTATTAAAATTTTCGTTATTTTGTTTGACTACATGACAACAGGTGACACCATAATGAACACCTTTGTCGGACACCAAAACGCCGCCCAGAGTGCCTTTATCGTCTTTTCTATGTTCATTGGCAATGAGCATCCCTGCAAATTTATATTCATTTATTACTGCTGTTAGGCTCGCAATCGCAGTTTCAGTCAGACTGAAAGAGGGCATTGCTTCAATACTTCGAGAGTCGGGCATAAGAAAGGTTGGGTTTTCCCTTGATTTTTTAGCTTTTTTCATTTTTTTCTTTAGTTTTCTTGGTAATCGTTTTCGTTTAGCCATTTTTAAATTAAGTTTGAAATTGAATGATTATTCATGTTTTGTTCTAAGAAATTCCCTGATTTTTAAAGAAAATAGGGCTTTCGTAAGATAGTACAAATAAAAACAAATATACAATTAATTGAAAAAAAATAGTCTATTCAAAACCTTTTTTCTAAATCGGCTATTGCACCTTCTCTCTTTATTTCATCTATAAAACGCCATAAGACTATGAAGAATCAAACGAAACTCATCTTTGTAAAAACCATCCATACTCTCGTATGGCTCTTTTTCAATGTGGTCTTATTCTATCTGGCTTATGCCGTTATCATCAATAAAATTGACAAATATGTTTGGATTGGCATAGCCCTTATTGTGCTGGAAGGCATTGTTTTGCTTACATTCAATAAGATGTGTCCACTGACGATTGTAGCCCGTAAATATTCCGATTCAACAAAAGACAACTTTGATATTTATCTACCTGAATGGTTGGCAAAATACAATAAACTGATTTATACAACATTATTCATCATCATTTTATGCGGTTTGATTTATAGAATGACATGATTCTAATCATTTTATGCGCTGATAGTTGTCACCATACCCCCCTCAGTATTTTGCTACTTTTGTGCAAATCATTTACTATAACTTAGGTATTAACCATAAAAATGAAAAAATATGACAACCATTCTCGTTACCACTGATTTCTCAACGAATTCAAAAAAAGGTATCCGTTTCGCATTGCAATTGGCTGCGCAAATGCCTTGTAAATTGATCTTTTATCATGCCTTAGAGTTATTGACACCGACAGCTTGGCGCAAAGAAGATGCGATTAAATTTGTCGAAAATGCTGTCAAAAAGGTCAATAAAGAATTGGATGGTTTTATGAATAGTATCTTCAAACAAACCAAAATACAACCGAAAGCTTACGAAAACGTCGTTGATATAGGCATGGGCGTAGATAGTATGATAGTCAACTACGCAAAGGATATTCAAGCAGATTACATCTGTATGTGTACAAGAGGTGCGGGTGTTTTGAAAAAAATCATTGGTACAAATGCTTCTACTTTGGTCAATACATCGCCCGTTCCTGTCATTGTTGTGCCACATAATTATCGCATGAAACCTATCACTAAAGTCGGTTATGCTTCAGATTTTGAAAATATAGACAAAGAACTGACAACAGTTACTCAATTAGCTACTTCATTGAATGCAAACATGGATGTGTATCATTTCTATTATCAATTGCATAAAACCGATAATAAGGAGGCGTTTGAAGCGATTAAAGCAAAATATGAATCGGAAAAAGTGGTTTTTTATGTGCCAAAATTACATTTAGAACAATCACTTATTGAAAACTTGCAACAGGCCATCAATCATAAGCGACCCTCTATGTTGGTGATGTTCACAAAACATAAAAAGAGTTGGTTTGAACGTTTCTTTTTTGAAAGCAAAACGGCTGAAATGAGTTACGATATTAAAATTCCATTATTAGCGATTAGAAAGTAGGTGAATAAGAATGTTGTAAAAAACATAAAAACGCTCAAAAATACTGAGGGGGGTATCTTTTTTTTTACTTTTGAAACATGAATGATAAAGAATCCAATTTCACGACTATTTCGATTAGACAATCGGCTTTCATATTACTAATTGTCCTCGTCGGCAGCCTTATTTTTTGGCAGCTCAACAACTTTATCCCTGCTTTTTTGGGTGCTTACACTTTGTATGTTTTATCCCGAAAATGGATGTTTCGGTTGACAAAAAGATTCAAAGGGCGTGCTGTTTTGGCCGCCTCTTTATTGATGCTCATGTCTTTTGTTATCATACTTTTGCCCATCAATGGCTTGTTAAGTATTCTTTCATCGCGCATTCTGCCAGCGATTAAACATTCTAATGAAGTGTGGGCTTCTGTCGAATCTCTGATTCATAATTTGGAGCAACAATATGGTTTTATTATCTTAAGTGAACAAAACCTAAAGAACTTAGGCGAATGGGGTATGGTTGAAATGCAAAAAGTCGTTGGTGCAACTTTTAATGGCTTAATTACGGTCATTGTCATGTATTTTATCCTGTTTTTTATGTTGACGGAAGCCCGAACGTTTGAAAATATACTCTATAAATGGCTGCCTTTGAAAGAGCAAAGTACTGTTTATTTAAAGAAAGAACTCAATAATTTAGTGTTTTCAAACGCAATTGGCATTCCACTTGTGGCTCTGATACAAGGCATATTTGCTTTGATTGGCTATTGGATTGCAGGTGTAGAAGAATCTTTTATTTGGTTTATTGCTACGTGCGTGGCAGCCGTTATTCCTATTTTAGGCTCGGCTTTGGTCTATGTGCCGCTTGGCATCATGTTGATTGCACAAGGTCAGACAACCTGGGGTATTTTTTTACTCTTATATGGTTTTCTCATTATCGGTTCAGTAGATAATATTTTTCGTTTTTGGTTGCAAGAAAAAATTGGTAATATTCACCCTTTGATAACCATTTTTGGTGTCATCATGGGTCTCAATCTTTTTGGTTTCATCGGTTTGATATTTGGACCCATTCTGATTTCAGTCTTTTTATTATTGATTGAAATTTATAGAAAAGAGTTCAATGAAAAACCTCTCGAAGATATCGAAACTTGATGCTTTTACTTGTATTTGAGTAATAAATAGACGAATTTTGTACTTTTTAAAATCACTTTTTACTAAAAACACATCTTATGAAGACCATAAAAGAGCTCAATGACGATATTCTGAAAATGACAATGAAAATTAACGAACAGCATCCAGAATTGTCGAAATACCTTGAAGAAATGCCCGACACCATTCCAAATGTTGCTGACCCCCACATGGATAGGGAAACGCTTCTTAAATATCACGAATCTTTGCTGACATTAATGAAGCAATATGAAGTCAATCACCAGGGATAATTGGGGTTGAAAATGCCCCCCTCAGTATTTTATAGTAAATCAAATGACGGTATGATTGTCAATCATCCCGTCATTAATCTGTTAAAAACGTATAAGAAAACATGAAAGTAGCTGTATTCAGTACAAAACCCTACGACCGCACGTACCTCGATAAATTCAATACCGACAATCAACATGAACTCACTTTCTTTGATGCGTCTTTGATTGTTAACACCTCAAATTTAGCCATTGGGTTTGATGCCGTTTGTGTCTTTGTCAGTGATAAAATTGACAAGGAAACCATTGGAAAATTGGCAGAAAATGGCGTAAAACTCATTGATTTGCGCTGTGCGGGTTTCAATAATGTGGATTTAGAAGCTGCCTCTGAACACCAAATTAAAGTGTTGAGAGTGCCTGCTTATTCGCCGCAAGCAGTCGCTGAACACGCGGTGGCTATAATTTTAACGCTCAATCGGAAAACGCATAAAACCTATAATCGGGTAAGAGAAGGGAACTTTTCATTAGAAAATCTGATGGGTTTTAATCTCTATGGCAAAACAATAGGCGTGATTGGAACGGGGAGAATAGGAGAGGCGTTTTGCCACATCATGCAAGGTTTTGGTTGTAAGGTTTTGGCTTATGACATCCATGAATCCAAAAGTTTGAAAGCAAAAGGCATCGAATACACGTCTTTAGAAGCGATTTTAAGCGATTCTGATATTATTTCGTTGCATTGTCCGCTTACACCACAAACACATTATCTGTTCAACAGTGAGACTTTTGCTAAAATGAAACAAGGTGCGATGCTCATAAACACGAGTCGTGGCGGCTTAATCAATACCAAAGATGCTGTTAAAGCCTTAAAAAAAGGACAATTAGGCTATTTGGGCATTGATGTTTATGAACAGGAAGAAAATTTGTTTTTCAATGATTTATCAGACAGTATCATCAAAGATGACTTGATTCAACGATTGGTGTCTTTTCACAATGTTCTCATTACACCGCATCAAGGTTTTTTTACTCACGAAGCCTTGAGCCAAATTGCGATTACGACGATGAAAAACTTTACGGATTTTGAAAAAGGTGTGGCTTCCGAAAACGAGGTGCAGTTTGAAAAAGTAAAGGCATAAAAAAACGGTGATAAGATGCAATGACTTCTTATCGCCGTTTTTTTTGATATTTAAAGAACAATGAAAAATAAATTGACAAACTGCATTTTGCAAATTCATCATTTATCATTCATAGTTCATCATTTTCTGAAAATATTACTTTTCAGAATAAGTCTTCTTATAATTCTCAAAAGTTTGGGTTTTAAAGGCTTCTTCTACCGTAAAGCGCAATTCTGGTAGCAATTGTTCAGGCGTTTTGTAACCTGGAGAAATGGCAGTGCGCTCATACTTTTCCGTCAAATAAACAATACTTGGATAGCCCATATTGCCATCGAGCAAGGCATAAGCCAATGTATGAACACCATTCCGTCCACCGCCTTTTTCAGGAGAAATATATGCAAAATCTTTATTGTCGAAACGAATCGTATCGTGTCCTTCAGCGTCGAGTTTCACGCAATAGTAGTGTTTATTGAGATAATCGGCAATTGTGTCATTGGTAAACGTTTGTTTATCCATGACTTTGCACCAACCACACCACGAAGTATAAACGTCAACGAGTATTTTTTTAGGCTCTTTTTTATTGAGTTCAGCAGCTTCTTCCCAAGACAACCACTTGATTTTTTCAACGGTTATAGCTGGTTGAGGTGTCGTTTGTTTGTAGGTAAATGCCGCAATTGCAAAGCAACCGACGAGCATAAGGACTGGCAAAAGAATTTTTTTCATGTCAAGAAATGAATTAGGAATTAGGAATTAGGAATTAGGAATTAGGAATTTTTTAAGTCTATACTGAGGGGGTGGCTTTTACTACAAAAAATGATATTTTTAATGATTTTTGCAACAAAGTTACATACATATTTGTCACAGAGTTGTGTTTTTAAAACAACCTTAACATCAATCAAAAAATAGTCATTCATAAAAAATAGTCAAAATCTGTGATAAAGAAGAAAGTCGTTGTCGCCATTGGCGGCTCAAGTGGGGCGATTTACGCCAAAGTTTTACTCGATAAATTGACACAACTCAAAAACCAGACCGAAGCCGTGGGTATCGTCATGAGTGACAATGCCCGTTATAATTGGCTGCATGAATTGGGTATCGAAGGTTGGCGCGCCTATGATTTTTCTTTTTATGAAAAAATGGACTTCATGGCACCTTTCGCAAGCGGTTCAGCCCGCTATGATACGATGATTGTCTGCCCATGTTCGATGGGGCTTTTGGCGCGTATGGCAATGGGTCTTTCAACCGATTTGGTGACACGCGCGGCTGATGTCATGCTCAAAGAACGTCGCCGCCTCATCATCGTGCCACGTGAGACCCCCCTCAGTATTATCCACATAAACAACATGAAAACGTTGACAGAAGCGGGTGCTATCATCTGTCCCGCTACGCCCAGTTTTTACAGCCGTCCACAAACCTTAGAAGAAATAGCGGCAACGGTTGTTGACCGCATTTTAGATTTGGCAGGTTTTGATTTGGAAACTTATCGGTGGAGTGAAAATAAGTGAAAAATGAAAAATGAAAAGTGAAAAGTGAAAAGTGGTGTCACCCAACTTTTCACTTTTCATTTTTCACTTTTCATTCCTTAATTTGTCCCTCAAAAAGCCACAAAGCGCATCCAAACCGAGGTTGAAATTCTGATTATTATTGATAATCAAATCTGCGTCTTGCATATATGGCTCGATGTATTTTTTGTATGATGGCATGACGTGGCGTTCATAACGATATAGAACATCGTCAATCGGATAGCCCCGCTCTACTTGGTCACGAAGGATGCGACGAATCACTTTCAAATGGTCAGCCGCATAAAAAAAGACTTTCATATCCAACAAACGATATATTTTTTTGTAGTGAAATACAAAAAGCCCTTCCACGATGATGATCGCTGCGGGTTTAAAAACCTTTATTGTTGGTTCTGCATCTTTGTTGTTAAAAACGTACTCCACGCGTTCCACAACCTCCCCCCTCAGTAATTTTTCAACATCGGCATGAAACGCTTTTTTATCAATGGATTTCGGTAAATCGAAATTATGGATGCCATTTTCGTCTGTTTCTTGCTGATGTCGTGGGAAATAGTAGTCATCTTGCGAAATTATGCACAAATCGTCTTCCGAAAACTGCTTTCTAATATCTTTGATAAAAGTCGTTTTGCCGCTACCCGAGCCGCCCGTAATGCCTATTAAGAATGGTTTTTGCATATTCAATAAATGATGAATGATGAATGATAAATGATGAATATTGAGGTATTAAAATGCCCCCCTCAGTATTTCGACCACAAAAAGCACAAAATTTACAAACACAACTATATTTTTATTATTAAAAATGATTTTCTACATTTGACCGACAAGTATAATGATGAATGATGAAACTCAATCATTCATCATTTATCATTCAAAATTCATCATTTTTTATTCATACTTCATCATTCATATTTCATATTTAAAATAATTATGGAAAGATTTACAGGTGTTTTCGGCATTGTGCTGATACTCGGCATTGCCTACTTGATGTCAAATAACCGCAAAGCTATCAATTTTCGTACTGTTGGCATGGGCTTATTACTTCAATTTGCATTAGCTCTATTTATTTTAAAAACGGCTGTTGGCAAAGGTATTTTCAATACGATTGGTGGCGGCGTGACAAAAGTGATTGATTTTTCGCAAGAAGGCGCGGCTTTTGTTTTTGGACCACTTATCAACGTGCCAGCTGTCGGTAAAGCATTTGGCGGCGGCGGCTTCATTTTCTTCTTCAAAATCATTCCAACCATTTTGTTTGTGGCGGTTTTGGTGAATATTGGCTATCATTTTGGCATTATTCAAAGGCTTGTACAAATTTTAGCCAAAGGCTTATTTTGGTTGATGCGCGTGAGTGGGGCAGAGGCTTTGTCAAACATCGCGAGTGCTTTCGTCGGTCAAGTTGAGGCTCAAATTATGATTCAGCCATATCTGAAAGGCATGACAAAAAGTGAGTTATTGGCTTCAATGTCAGGCAGTTTTGCTTGTATTTCAGGCGGTGTCATGGCAGCTTATATCGGTTTAGGCGTGCCTGCCGAGTATCTTTTGGCAGCCAGTATCATGGCAGCACCAGGCGCATTAGCCATTTCGAAAATCATTTATCCTGAAACAGAAGTCTCTGAAACGACGGGGACGGTGAGTATCGAAATCAAAAAAATACATTCCAACCTCATTGATGCTATTTCTGCGGGTTGTAGCGAAGGTTTGAAAATCGGTTTTAATGTAGCAGCTATGTTGATAGGCTTTTTGGCCTTAATAGCTTTGATTAATTACGGTTTAAACGGTTTGGGCGGTCTTTGGGGCAACCCTACATTCAGCCTTGATACGGTTTTAGGCTTCCTTTTTTCAGGTTTTGCTTGGTGTATGGGCGTACAATTCGACGAAATTTTTCAAGCGGGTTCGCTTATGGGAACAAAATTGGTTGCCAATGAATTTGTGGCTTATAACACTTTGTCGTCGTTTTTGCCTTCCTCCGACCCCTCAGTAATCAAGGAAGTTGCGCTCATCAATGGTCATGCGATGTCTGCTAAAACAATAGCGATAGTCAGTTTTGCCCTCTGCGGTTTTGCAAATTTTGGTTCGTTGGGTATTCAGATAGGTGGTATTGGTGCTTTAGAGCCGAGCCGTCGGGCTGATTTAACAAAAATTGTTTTCCGTGCATTGATTGCAGGAACTTTGGCATCTTATATGTCGGCAACTTTGGCGGGTATATTGTTGTAAAAATTATAGAATAAAAAAATCCCTACCCATGCTATAGCGTGAGTAAGGATTTTTATTTGAAAAAACCATACTTCAATTACCCTTTTCTTCAAATAATTTATACAAATAATCGACTTCTTCTTTGGAAAGATAGTCATTGGCACGTGGCTTTTTCTTTTTCTGCCAAGACTCATGCGTCACTTCATATCCTTGCATAAGTTGTGAGACCACATCAAGCGGCAATTCTGAAATGTCAGCTAAATCGGCAACGTTTCTACCTCTCCATTTACCACGTAACACGACAAGGCGGGCTTTATTTGTTTCACCTATTTGTTCGCCTTCTTGCCGGCCTATTTGTTCGCCTTTTTGCATCCAAACTTCATAAGTTGTCAATACCATTTCTTTTTCTTCAGTTTTTAAATATTGAGCAAATAATTTTTCAACTTCTTCTGGACTAAGATACTCTTTCTTAGACAAATATTCAAAAATTTGTCTGAAAAAATCAAATTTTGAGGGGTCATGATTGAAAAATTTGAAGATTTCAATCAAAAAATTTTCAATTTGATTATTCTTTTCAACGTATTTGTACGCCAAAAAGAGGCTTCGCAGCAGTCCTTCTTCATTTAATGCCAAAACATCTTTGTTTTCTAAATTTTGAATCTCTGTAAAATGACATTCAAAATTTGGAATATATTTCAATAACTCTTTCTGCACACCTCTGAATGATTGGTGTAACTGCCTAATTTTAAAACTTTCCGCCCCTTGATAAACGACTATGGGTATGATGACAGAGGGCTTTCGCTTATTGAGAACATCATTTTTCCAAATCTGAATGATGTATTCCAATAGTTGTAAAAACAATAAAAAGGAGGATTTTATACTCTTTTTATGTTCAAAAAGTAAAACAATTGCGACAGGTTTGTTATGTTTCAAACGGCTACTTTTGTTGGGTTTTTCCGTCTCATCAACTGTTTTTAATTGCGTTCGATAGACCACATCTGAAAAAAACTCATCGAAATCAGTACCTACATAATTGGTTGTGTCCAATTCAAAATAGTCCAAATCAAGGTATTTATGGACATCTTTCAAGAATTTTTCCACATATTCCAATGCGGTTTCTTTATGTTTCATCGCTATTTTGAAAATCTTGTCGTTTTCATGGTGTAGCTGTTTTTCTTCTTTTGTAGCTTGTTCAGTTTCCTTTTTCTTTGGCATGTTTCCTGATTTTATAAGTCAATATTTGGTTTTGTTTAAAACAATTATACAAATGTAAAACTCTTTTTTGAAACTAAATGTGTTTTAAAGTAAATTGTTTTTTATCATACAAATAAAGAGAAATATTTTTTTTGACATTTTTTTCATCAGTCATACAACCATTTTCACCAAAGCACCACACTTTAAGGTCAAACAAGAAATCAGTCAATGACGCAAGACGTACAAAACCAACTCATAGCGCAATGTATCGCACAAGAAAGGAAGGCGCAACAAGCCCTTTATGACCAATATCGTCGAGCGATGTTTACTTTGGCGTATCGGATTACGAATGATTTTGAAGCGGCTGCGGAGGTTTTACAAGATGCTTTTTTGCAAATTTTCAAGAGTTTAAGCCATTTTCGAGGCGAATCTACTTTGGGTGCTTGGATAAAAACGATTGTCGTGCGAACCGCTTACAAACACCTCAAAACTCGAATTTTGTTTCAAGAACTACCCCCTCAGTATGAAGAGACGGTTTTGGATTGGGGCGATGCCATAGACATCGAATACCTCGAAAAAGCGATTCACAGTCTTTCAACGGGTTTTAGAACGGTGTTTACGCTCATCGAAATTGAAGGTTTTTCGCACCGTGAAGTCGCTGAAATGTTGGGTATTACTGAGGGGACATCAAAATCACAGTTGTTTTACGCAAAGAAAAAACTGCGTGAAATCCTGACAGAGCAATCGTAACGCGGATTTCAATAGTAGTGCGGATTTCAATCCGCATTCATATAGTTTACGGATTGAAATCCGTGTTACAATATAAATAATTGAAAATGAAAGAGTTAAATAAAGATATGCTAAAATTGGCTATCAATAATTTGCCACAATATGAGCCACCTCATACCCTTTGGCAAAGTACCAACGCACGTCTGACATTAACAGAATTGCCGATTTACGATGCACCTGAATTTGTTTGGCAGAACATAGAAAATCAATTATCAGAAACCCAAAACCCAAAACTGTTAACTCAAAACGGGCAAATACTGAGGGGGGGCAATTTTTATAAATTCGCTGTTGCTGCTTCTGTTGCGTTGATGGTAGGCGTAGGTTTTTGGTTTTTCAAATTTAAAAATACACATCAAAATAATATTCGTGTATCAACAGAAATAGTTGATAATCAATTGATTAAGAATGATTTTGGCAGTGATGATGAAACGTTTGCGATGGTTGAAGAATTTTGTAAAACCGCTTTGCCCGTCTGTGAGCAACCAGATTTTAAAAACTTAAAAGCAGAATTAGATGAACTCAATACGGCTCATACACGCCTTAAAAATGCCATAGGTGACTACGCTGCAAACCCTGATTTGATAGATGAAATAACAAAAATTGACAATGAGCGAACAACCGTTTTACGGCAACTCGTTGAAAAAATAAATTAGTTTTTTAATGATGAATGATGAATTATAAATGATGAATAGCAATTCATCATTCATCATTTATAATTCATCATTAGAATAATTTCTTCATAACACTTTAATAATCAATGATTTAAAATGAAAATAAAACTTTTGCTCTTGTGGCTATTTATACTGAGGGGGGGCTTTTTGACCGCTCAAACAACGTTGCAAGTCGTGACTAAAACGGTTGAAAAGACGATGCCTTGCCCCAATGGGACGCAGCTCAATATTGATGCTGAAAAAGCTGATGTGACGCTGCGAACGGACAATAGCAGCCGTGATATTAAAATTAAAGTCGAATTGATAGCCCGACATCCGCAGTTGGACGTGGCTAAACAGGACCTCGATGCTTTGAAATTATTGACTGAAAATATCAGTAACAAAGTCTATATCCGCAATTATGTAGCCGTAACAAAAGGGGCGGCAAAACCGTCGGCTGATTTGCGTGTACGCTATACGATTACGTTGCCGTCTGACCTCATCATCACACTAAAAAACAGTTTTGGCAAGCTCGATGCTGCCGATTTGACCAATGAATTGCATGTAACAGCCGAATTTTGTAAAATTCAGTTAGCCAATATCAAAGCGACGACCTCTCTCGATATGCGTTTTGGCGACCTCGAAGCCAACAAACTCGATGGTAAAACAGCGATTACAAGCCACAGGACGGACATTGTTTTGTCCACATTAAGCGGTGTTTGCGTGATAAAAGCACAATTTGGCAAAATAAAAATCAATGCCGATGCCGCATTGTCAAGTCTCACAATCGTTGCCGAAAAAACCGATGTCACTTTCGACCCTGTAAATGATGCGGCGCGCTTCGGCTACAACCTCAACGCTGAATACGGTACAGTGACAACGCCTTCAAAATTGGATTTCAAATACATTGAAAAGTCCAATCAGCGTGAAAAAGTACAGCTAACGGGTAAGGCTGCTTATGTGAATATTTTTACCACTTTTGGACAAATTGTTATCAATCAATAAACCTTTTATTTACTTATTAATTTTCAAAAAATGAAATCTAAAATACTGATTATCATAGCTTTATGCTTTGCGAAAATGCTGTTTGCACAAGATTCTATACGTATCGAAACCGTAACGGACACCGCTTTTAAGACCCCTCAGTATATCAGCGTTTATGACGATGTTTTTTTAAGTCATAAAGAAACGAAGTGGTTGTTTAAGGCGGATTTGATGGGTTTGTTAGGAATGATCGAAGGCAAAAATTACTATGGTGCTTATACTTTTAGCAAGCCTATTAGTTTAGAATTTGAACATAAACTCTCAAAGCCAGTATCAATCAATACAGGTCTGTCAATTCATTCACAGTTATTTTATTCCCAGTTGACGGTTTTGTTTGAGCCTCGTTGGTATTTCAATAAAAATAAATTAACAACGAAGAATCAATCAGCGGATAATCTAAATGGTAGCTATTTAAGTTTAAGAGGTAATGCGACGCACCGATTTTTAGCCAATGATATTTTTTCTTTCAAGAGTAATGTTTGGAGTTTACGATTAAATTATGGCATTCAAAAACGTGTTTTTAATAATTTTTATATCAATTATCGAGCAGGTTTGGGTTATGGATCAAGAGATAATTTAATGACTGCAAGTGGCTATATAGAAAATAATCAAGATAACTTGTTCATTGACAGCGATTTTACTCTTGGTGTGGCATTTGGTAGTGGTAAAAAGAAGGCGGTTAATACCTGTGATTTGTTTCGATGTTTTGAAACAGAAAAAAGGCTTTGGAAATTTGACATCACCAACTTGTTACCTTCATTAGATAAATTTTTTCAGTCCAGTTCTTTAAGAACAGCTTACGAGTTTAAACTTGGAAACAATAAAGCATGGTCAATTAATGCAGGATTAGATATGTATTTAAGCAGAACTAATTTTGGACCATGGGCTTCATCTTACACTTCTATAGCCTATTTTTCTTTAGCACCACGTTATTACTACAATATAAACAAAAATATTGCAAAAGGTAAATCTGCGAATAATCTTTCTGGTTGTTATTTAACTTTAGAAATGGGTTTGGGAGCAACAGGCCCCACAAAGCCAATTACAATAGCTGGGCAAAGTGTAGCTCCATTCTTTGCTAAGGAAGATTATTATCAAGCGAATTCATGGAAAATTATCCCCAAGTGGGGTGTTCAAAAACGTCTTTTCAGAAAAGGTTTTGTCGATTTTTCATTTGCCCCATATTGGTATCAAAAAACATTAAAAGTCATTCCTACAAATGTTTGGATATCGTCTTATAAAGAACATAATTTTCTAAAACCCGATTTCAAAATCGGCTTCGCCTTCTAAAATACTGAGGGGTACGATTTTTGTATGGCTGTATTGTTTTGTTATTAAATGGCTATATTGTTAGTATCAAACAATATAGCCATTTGACAATAAAACAATACAGCCATTAATTTTATAGGAAAAACATCAATTTGTCTATGTGCAAAAAAAAGCCAAACTTTGCGCTTTGATTTATTAACAGAATTTGTAACGACTCATGGGAAAACAACTTATTTGGATATGCGCTTTCCTCGCCTTAGCTTTTTTGGGAGACCGTTTAGTCGGCTCTTATCTACATCAATTGACTGAAACAAGCCAATTTCGGTACTCTCGATTGTATAATTCAAACGAAACAGCAGACATTCTTTTCGTAGGCAATTCGCGTGGACTTACTTTTTATCAACCCGAAGTTGAGCATTTGACGGGTCAAAAAACGATGAATTTGAGCTACAACGGCATGCCAGCCGACCTCGCAAAAACGCTTGTCATGGACTACCTTGACCGGCATGTACCACCAAAAGTGATGATTGTTGACGTGACATTGTGTGACCGTTACAATGAATCTTTGAAAACAAGTATGAATTTATACGTGCCTTTTTCAAGGCGTATGGGCGATTTAATCAAAAGTTCTGTATCTATAAATCTAAAAAATCCTAATTCTGTTGAAGTCGATACAACGGACGTTTATGCGGGGCGCAAAGTGTATTATGGCGGTAAATTGTCGCAGTTGTTTCAACACAATTCAGAGATATTTCAACGTGTTTTGTATCATCGCAGCAAGCTCGATGAGGATTGGATAGTTGACCGTGTTATCAGCGAATCGGCGACAAAAGATACAGCGTTTCGTTCTTATCAAGTCAGGATGTTTCCTGTTATGGTCAATCATTTGAAGGAAATGATTGATTATGCGAAGGAAAAAGGCGTTGTCGTCAAATTGGTTATCAATCCTTATTATCCACCATTTGCAGAAACGATACGTGATTCGTTTTTGGCACCTTTAAAAATGTACGTGGAAACACAAACGGGTTTGCCGGTAAATGATTTTTCAAAGGTTCTCCAAAACGTAGATGAAATTGGTGACTATCAACACGCCAATAAAAAAGGCAGTATTCACTATATGAACATTTTGTCAGAAAAAGGTATATTTAATGCCTTTATCAACAGTGTTTTAAATATGAATACTGGGCGTTTCCCTAATTTCAGTTTAACATCGCCTCTTCCAGATACTTTTATCAATTACACAAATACAGTCGTTCAACCTGTTGCTTTGACTGAAATGGTGTCTCCTTCAACGCCCAATTTAGCCCCCTCTCAAAAGGAGTCCATTCGGAGAGTATCTGAACCTTTTCTACCCGTTTTACCTCAAAATTCAAGAAAAAAAGGCAGAAAAAAACGTCTTGAAAAGCCTGATGATTATGGTTTTTCGGTTGATACGGTGGGTTTTGGTCGTTAACTTCGGATTAATGGATAAAAACGTCGGCAAGGATTCAAGTCCTTGCCGACGTTTTTTTTCGGTACATCAATTTTTTATAAAAACAACCTTTTGGACATCCATAGCTGTTTCATTTTCTATTTTAAGGAAGTAAACACCCGTTTCTAAGGCAGGAACGGACAGCGTCATTGTCTTTCCATAATTATCAGCTTTATATTTTTGCTCAAAAATGATACGTCCTTGAATGTCAATGACTTGTGCTGAGAAATCTTTTGAATTATTGGCTATTTCAAATTGAATTTCTTTATTAGAAATAGGGTTTGGGTAAACTTTAATTACGCCATTTCTTTTGTTTAATTCCCTTAATGCTGTCGTGTTTGACGATTGCCCACGTACACAAATCACGGCTAAACGTGCCGTTTTTAATTCATAAGTCGTGATACCAAACTGCGTACTCAAATACCAAGCACGAGTCGTTTGATTGGGTAAACTTGTTGAAGACCAATACTTTTTTACGCTAATAGTGCTGAAAAATGTCGTTGATACTGAGGGGGTCACAATGCGCTCATCGTTCAGCGATTGCAACTCTTTGATGTTTGGCAAACGCCAATCTGAAAAACCGCCGAATGTTAAACCTTCCGCATATGTCAAGGCATTTTCCCAAGTCAAGGTATCAGTAGTTGGCACTTGCTGCCACGTCAAACCCGTCAAATTGTCTTTGATTGTACCGTTTCCATTGTTTGTAAATTGATTTGTTACGCTTGTAGGAGTTACCCTATCTCTAACTGCCCTGACGTGAAATTTCTTTGTGCCGCCAGCACTAACCGTTTCCGTTTTAGGGTGATTGCCGATGCCGCCACCTGAGTTTGTACACCAAATTTTAGTCGCATCATTTGACTGCGTGTTGCTTGTCCACCAATATTCCGCCGTAGTTGTCGTGAAATAAGTGGCATCAATGGCAGGGTTGACTTTTTGATGATTTAAAATGCTGAAAGACTCGTGTGCATTGGGCAAACGCCAATCGGTATAGCCAGCTAAGGTCAATGTGTCGGCATAAATCCTAGCGTTTTCGATGGTCATTTCGCCGCCATCGGTTTGTTGCCACATCAAGCCTGTAATTGTATCTGTCACCGTACCATTATTGTTTTTAATAAAAAAAGGGGCATTGATGGTGTAATCAGAGTCTTCGCCAAACGTAGCGGTATAGTCGCCTGTTTGCCCTGTGTCAGGCAGTTTGAGCATTGTTTTCGATACGCTTTGCCCAAAAACAAGGCATTTTAAGATTAAAAAACAAGTAAAAAACAGTATTTTTTTCATAGAAAACTATTGAATAATAAGTTTTTTAGTCAATTGAGAATTAGAAAATTGAATGGTCACAAAATAGACCCCCTCAGTAATTTGAGGCATTTTGATAAAAGGAGTGTATTGATTTGTTCTAAAAACCAAACTGCCTTTTACATCAAATACAGATATGGATTTGATATCATTCACATTGAAAGGACTACTCAAATCCAATGAAAAACCGTTTTTTGTCGGGTTGGGATAGATTTTGACCTGCGTTTCGTCCACCAAAGCCTCACTTATTGCTGTTGGAAAACTGCATACCTGACCATTTAGCGTTGAAACAACTGTGCCTGTTGGTGAACCCCAACTCATGGTATAAACTGCTGCTGCATTCCACGAGTATGCGACGGTGTAAGTCTGCCCACTTAAAGTATAGGTTAAAGCGTATGCGTTAGTACCTGTTGATTTATGGTCTGTAATGGTTGCACCGTTCAAAGGCGTTCCCGCAGGGCGAATAGGCTTTGCGGAAGGTTGTGGAATGATTTGGTCAGTGGCATCTTTTGTGACCACGCCGACCATATTGCCGACGACATACGGGTAATTTGAAGTGCCATGATAATGATAAACGCCATTGAGATAATGCCCATGATTGGCATCTAATGCGGTCATCGCTGCGCCATTGGGTTCTTTACTGGCATAAACGGCAAAGCCATCTAAGGCAAAAGCTATCGGTAAAATGTCGGCATTGATGCTGTCCAAACTGAGGGGGGCGGTGTGATAATGGTAATCATCTGCGCGTCCACAATGCCCACCGAATTGGTCTAATTCACCGATGAGATAGGAGTCCTCGCCGCGATTGTTTAAAGCATTAAAAATAGGAATACCATTGGCTGCCAAAGCAACTGCGCCTTTGAAAAAGTTCGTCGCTGTTGGCACAGGCGTTGCTGCAACGACTGGATTGAGGGGGATTTGCCACGCATTTGTGCCGACATAACATTGCTGAATCGGCACTTGTTGTTGCCAAGCGGTTATTCCGTTCATCATGCGGTGGCTTGGCAAACCTAAATCTTCGACATAGAAATAAGTGGCATCCCAACGGGTTTTAACCTTAGGTTTGAAGGGCGCAAAAGCCGAATCAATAAACAATGGGTCAGTCCCTAAGATGGCTTTCGGCATGAAACTGGCAAAAATACCCAGTATGAGGATTAATGTCAACGCATAACCATACTTGAATGAGAACTTACTTTTATAAAAACGAACCAACAGAAAGGTTAGAAATAAAGTTGAGAACCAAACGAGTAACCAAAAGTTGTTTTTCAATAAATTTTGCTCAAAAGAAGCCTTTTTTACTGAGGGGGTGTTGAGTTGCTCGATTTGCTTATACTTTTGAATGACATACAATTGGTCTTTCAAAGCCAATTCAGACAAAGGATATTTAAAAATATGGTGTTGATTGTCCTCTAAATACACCGTTTTGTCTTTCAACATCATCAAAGAGGCTTCAATGGTTTTGTTTTCCAAAGAAATAGACCATTGTTTTAGGTTTTGATGCCCTTCGTTGCCACTGTGGGCAAAAAGCATTTGAGCAAAAAGGCTGAATACAGCAATGAATAGATTTTTCATTTTTGAAATTAGGATAAATGAATTAAATGATTGTCAGATGATGCCACATTGCACCGTTTTTTCAAATCCCGTTAGGGATGATTTTACGGTAGCGTTAGATAAAACGAGCCTATTTCGAGTCCCATCGGGACGATTTTGTTTTTGAATAAAGCCATACCTACGGGACTTGACGTAAAATGTATGCCTTGTTTCTACCATAAAACCATCCCTAACGGGATTTTTAGAGCAAGTAACGTGGCATCGTGATAGAACCTTGAATTTTTGCAAAAGTTCGAACATTCTTCGCGTGTCATCGAACATTCTTCGCGTGTCATCGAACATTCTTCGCGTGTCATCGAACATTCTTCGCGTGTCATCGAACATTCCTCGCGTGTCATCGAGCATTCCTCACGTGTCATCGAGCATTCTTCGCATGTTATCGAGCATTTCTCGCGTGTCATCGAACATTCCTTTCTAAAGTTCGACATGTTTTTCCCTTTTTACTGAGGGGGCTATTTTTCAATCACAACTTTCTCTGTCCATGTGGCATTTTGTTTTTGAATTTTCAATAAAAATAGACCATTGGGCAAATCCGATACATTGATTTCTTTAGTTGACGTGCCGTGTTTCAATACTTTTCCTTCAACACTCGATATTTGGTAAGTAAAAGGCAAGGCATCATTGAAAGAAACGAATATGAGTTGTGTAACAGGATTGGGTGAAATAATTGGCTTTTCAAATTCAGGCATCTCATTGGTTGAAACGGCTGGATTACACACCGTTTTACCCAATAAAGTCGCCATTTCAGTACATAAATAGTTGTAATTGGTGCGCTCGGTTGCGTTTAAAGCCCTTAATAGTAAGTTCGTTCGTTCTGTTGGGTCGTTTGTGAGGTTATAAAACTCCTGAGAGCCGCTGTCGAAGTTCATGAGTTTAAAATCCATGTTTCGCATGGTCTTTCCTTCTTTAGAATTGGCTGCGGGTGCCGACGAAAAGACTTCTGTAAAAGCCCACTGGCGTATAGTCGTTCCAGTATTCTGCAAGATGGGCATGAGACTTTTACTGTCAATGGGTTTATTGGCAGGTATTTGCGAACGCCAATTGGTGAAACCTGCCATTTCAACGATGGTTGCAAACAAATCTTGGAAATTGACTAAGGTATTGCTCACGCGACCTTGATTTTTTACTGAGGGACCCGCAATGATGAAAGGTACGCTCACGCCTGGCTGATAAATACTGCCTTTCGCGCGCGGAATTTGGGCAACGGTTGATTCATCGCCATTGTCGCCGACGAAAATAATGTCGGTGCTGTCCAATTTATTATTCGCTTCTAACCATTTGTAAAGTTTACCGACTTGATTGTCCATGGATTCAACCATTGCTTTGAAATAGGTCTTAGGATTTGCGGCAATATCGGCAGCCGTACCACTCAAATTGCGGTAAGAATGGAGCGTATCGGGTGGCAAATGCAGTGGGTCGTGCGGCAAAGTGAAAGCCATCCACAAAAAGAACGGCTTGGCATTGGTTTGTTGCCCGAGCCATTTGATGGCATCGTTGGTTTCCTCCGTTGCACAGTAATTGGTGGTGTTCGTGGTGACACCATTGACCGTTTTGGGCCAACTGAAATAGTCTTGTATCGCTCCTTGAAAGTGTCCAGAGAAAAGGTCATAGCCCATTTTGTTGGGATAAGTCAAAGACTGGGCGGTTTGGCTGTGCAAATGCCATTTACCGACATTGGCAGTGGCGTATTTAGTCGGTGCATTGGCATTTTTCAATAATCTTGGAATGGTTATTTCGGAAGTATCCAAACCAGGGTCGCCCGCACCGCCCACACCATTGCCAATACCCGTTCGGAAGCTGTAACGCCCCGTCAACATACCCGCACGAGAGGGCGAACAAATGGGATTTGACCACGCATTGGTGAAACGAACACCTCGACTCAATAACTTCCGCACATTTGGCATCGGTGCGGTATCTAAATGGTTTTCATAATAACCACACCAATCCGTACCGATGTCGTCAGCAATGATAAGGACAATATTTCGTTGTGCAGTCGCATTGTACAGCGTCGTTATGACTAAAAAGAGGGTAAAAAGGTTTTTCATTTTTTTTTATTTTTACTTTATTTTTTAAGTTTTAAAGAAAATAATATCTGCAATTCGACTGATGGGTATTTTAAAAGTTTAATTATTTTAATTGTTTTTTTTATTTAAAATATTGACAATTAATTACTTATAAAAATATAGGGTGTGCGAAAACTGCTTCATTGAGTACATGTTGCCCAATAAAACTAAATAAAAGTGTATAAAATAAAATATTGAGGAGAGGTGTTCTTCACTCTATTTCTGTACTGTTTCACCAATGCGTTAAAGGCAGCGTGATTCTCTATTTTCAGATTTTGAATTAAATTATTTTCGTCCATCGAGACTTAATTTTCAAGAATATTTAGACCCTTAGCGAACCTCGAAATCCTCTTCCCGCATAGTAAGATTCTGCCCCATTGTGATACGTGAAGACCGTATCGAATCGACGGTCACAAAAGACCGCACCACCCAATTCTCTAATTTTTGAAGGCGTTTTCACCCAACTCGATGTTTTTAAGTCAAATTCGCCCAATTCCTGCAAGGCGCGATATTGCTCTTCCGACAAAAGTTCAATGCCCATAGCCGTTGCCATATCCACAGCATTGTCTTTGGGTTTGTTTTCTTTCCTTGACTCCCATGCTTCGAGATCGTAACAAAGACTTCTGCGGTTTTTAGGGCTTTCTGCGGCACAATCATAAAAAATGTATTCGCCTGTTTCAGCATCAAACCCGACAACATCTGGTTCACCGCTCGTTTCTTCCATAACATTGAGTGACCACAGCTTTTCAGCGTTGACTTCTAATTTTGCTTGGATTTTCGACCATTCAAGACCTTTGTGGCGGTTTTGGTTTTTCTCAAAACGGGTTTTTATGGTTTTGAGAAGTGTTTCTTGTTGTTCTGATGTGAGTTCTTTTTTCATTTTATGATAATGTTTTTTTACAAAGGAAGGACTTTATGGTAAAATGGGCTTGTTTTGGGTGTTAAATTATTAGTATTGAATGTTACCCGTTGGTGTTCTCATTTCGTTTTATTTACTCCCATTTCTCGAGTAAATTAAATTCTTTGTCAATATACAATTTTATGCATTCTCCTTTTTCTATGCGTGGTAATTTTAATTTTATAGTTGAATGTCTGTCTTTAACAATTAACGTCACACTGTCAATAGTTGGAGAACTTGAGCCACCAAGGTTGCCAATATATTTTGGGTAATAGAAGTTAACAATATCCTCTGTGTCATTACATTTTCCAAGTTGTTTTTCAAAGTCAGAAGATTTTAGTGATAGATATACATTGCCTTGTTTGGTCTTGTTATAAATTCTAATGTACGCTCTTGTTTCAAGGTCAGCTTGTTTCAATAAAACCAAATAAACTATAGGAATATTTATAAAAGCCAAAAGAAGCCCAAATAATGATTGCCTAAGGAAGTTTGGATAGTTTTTAAAAGTAAAAATTGCGAATAGTAAAAGTCCGATAGAAGCAACTGGAATTGAAATAAGTATCCATATAAAACCATAGACTTCAAAACTATCAAGGTCAAATGCAAAAAATGCCCGTGCTATCCACCAAGTAAAAAAAATAAAAAGCCCAACCATTAAAGGAATTAATTCACATAGAAGTCCGATTTTGTAAAGGATTTTATTTTTCATTTTTTTGTCTGTTTGGAGTGTCGTTTTTTAATGACTGTTAACTCGTTAATTTATAAAAGTTTTGTCGTACCTTTTGTATTGCTCTTCCAAACAATCCAAAATGCACAACAAAACTACTATTTTTTTTAAATTCAAATGGTTTCATGATTTTCTTAATGACATTCGTTTGTATTACTCATTCAATAAATTCTCACAAAATTTTGTTTTTATACTACAAATATTTGTTTCTTTAAAATTTAAAAATTAATTTTGTTTATTGAAAAACATCTCTTTTACTGAGGGGGGTGCATTTAAGATAAAAAGAACATTATAATTTTAAAAAACTCAAAATCATTGGGTTATGAAGAAACAAGCGATGCAAAGGATGCACAATTTCCCAGATGCTGAACTTTATATGCTCTGTATGCAGTCCATCCGTCATGCTCACCGTGACATCGAACAGTTCAAACAATATGGTTATGCACTCGACAAACTGACTGGTTTCGCCAGCCAATGCGAACGCTTCAAAAACTTGCCCGACGACGACGAACTCGTAGGCGACCAAATGATTGTCACCGAAAAAAAGTACGAAGCGGCTGAAAAATTAAAAAATGCCATTCGTTCCATTATGACCCGTGTGGAGATGAAATACTCCAACCGGTCAGGTCGTTATCGAAAATTTGGCACAGCTAAAATGGGTGATATGACGGATGCACAATTGCTTTTTTGTGGTCGTCGTGTCGCTCGTGTCGCACGAATACAAGCCGATTTTTTGGGTGATGTTGGGGTTTCTGAAAACCAAATTTTACGTGTTTTAGATGCCTGTATTGCCTTTGAAAATGCCATAAATATCCAACAAGACCGCGTGGCTGACCGTGATATTGGCGTTGAAACCCGTATGGAACAAGGCAATTTCATTTATCAAAAAATGGTGGACGTGTGCAATATCGGCAAGGATATTTGGACAGATAAAGACCCTGTGAAATATGAACAATATTGCATTTATGAATCGAATAATGAACAGAAAAAGGCTCGAAAACAGCGTTTAGCGACTGAAAATGTAGGGAATTCGATGGAAAATGCGATTCATTCGTAATTAGAGGATAATGGATTGTTGATAATGGATAATTTGTATTATCAACTATCCATTATTTACGTGATTTTTTTGTGAACCCTAACCCTTACTTTTGTTCCAAAATATCCATCATGGAAAAAATACTCATTGTCGAAGATGACCCTCATATTGCGGAATTGGTTGCCCTACACTTAACCGATGCGGGCTGTAATGTAACGATTGAAAACGATGGCATAGCAGGACATGACCATGCCTTGCGAGAATCTTTTGACTTGTTGTTATTGGATATTAACTTACCCAAAATGACAGGTTTAGACATTTGTAAAGCCGTTCGCAAACATCGGAAATATGTCCCAATTATGATGATGACCGCTAAGTCTGATGAAAACGATATTGTTACAGGTTTAGAATATGGTGCGGATGATTATATTACTAAACCATTCAGTGTCAAGGAGTTAGTCGCTCGTGTCAAAGCTGTTTTACGCAGAACGCACGCCATGAACGACGATTTAGCCAAAAGTGGAAAGGTGTTGCAATACGAAGGTTTGACGATTGATACCGAAAATAGGACGGTTATACTGAGGGGGGAGCGTTTGGACTTAACACCCAAAGAATATGATCTTTTGTATGCCCTTGCGAAAAAACCAGGACGTAGTTTCTCACGCCAACAACTGTTGGACAATGTGTGGGGCTATGAGTTTGAAGGTTTGGAGCATACCGTCAATTCGCATATCAATCGGTTGCGTATGAAAGTAGAAAAAGATGTACAAAATCCGATTTATATTCTCACGACTTGGGGCGTGGGCTATCGGTTTAATGATGATATATGAATTTTTGACCACTGATTGGGCTGATTCGACTGGTTTGCGCTGATTTTTTAGTTTCTTTCAAAAATGACAAAGAAAAATCAGCGTAAACCAGTCGAATCAGCTCAATCAGTGGTCAAAATCAATCCTTCAAATTCGTCTCAAACAGCTTGAAAATACGCTTATATTCATCCATCCACGAAGTTGGCTCTACAAAACCGTGGTCTTCCATAGGGTAGGGCGCAAGTTCCCAATTCTCTTTTTTGAGTTCTATCAATCGTTGTGAAAGCCGCACCGCATCTTGAAAATGCACATTCACATCCACCATGCCATGACAAATCAACAAATGATTTTTCAAACCTTCTGCATGATAAATAGGAGAACTTTTACGATAAGCAATTGAATCGGTCATTGGTTCATTCAAAATATTTGAGGTGTAACCATGATTATAAGCCGCCCAATCGGTCACAGGACGCAAAGCCGCACCTGCTTTGAACACATCAGGTGTTGTAAACAAAGCCATCAATGTCATAAAACCGCCATACGAACCACCGTAAATGCCGATTCGGTCTTTGTCAACGCCTTGATTGTCAACGAGCCATTTTGCACCGTCCACATTATCCGTCAAATCTTTACCACCCATGAAGCGATAGATGCCTGTACGACAGTCACGACCATAGCCTGCCGAGCCTCGATAATCCATGTCTAAGACAGTGTAGCCATTGTCAACCAATAAGTTATGAAACATATATTCTCTAAAATAACTGCTCCACCAACGGTGTGCATTTTGTAAATAACCTGCGCCATGTACAAAAATGACGGCTGGTTTTTTGCCCTTTTCGCCTTTGCCTTCATACAAACGGGCATAAACATCTACGCCATCTTGTGCTTTGAAAGTCATTACTTTCGGCTCACGCCAAGCGTAAGATTTGAAGTTTTTACTGAGGGATTCCGTAATTTGTGTAGGCGTTGCCATCGGCTTATTGTCTTTAATAAACAACTCCCACGGCTTTGTGGCAGATGAATACAAATAAGCCAAACGGCTTTCATCGGGCGATAAAACGACTTGATTTGCGCCTATTTTGGGCGTTAAACGCACTCTTTCACCGCCATTGACGGACATTTTATAATATTGTTGTTCGCCAGGATGCACTTCATTTGTGGTTATGTAAAACGACTTTTTGTCCTTTGAGAGCTGTACGCTTTGCACTTCAAATGAGCCTTTTGTCAATTGCGTTTTTTTACCAGACGACAAATCAGCGGTATATAAATGTGCAAAACCATCGGCTTCTGATTGAAAATACAGTGTTTTATTATCACCTAATAAACCGATTTCATTGATTGGACCACCAATCCAAGCTTCATCTCGCTGTCTATCAATCAACGTAAGCGACTGATTTTCAACATTTAATTGCATAATCCAACGGTCTTTATTATCTAAACTTCTAATGACAACAACGGCAAATTTGCCATCGGGCGACCAAATAGGTTCACCAAAAAAGACCTTCCGAGGTTCGGGCTTTTTTTGTTTTGCGGTATCGGGTTTTGTCGGATAATCCTTCAAATAATCAGGTTTGTCGTAGATACCGTCTATATTTTTTGTCGAAACTTGAAGCATTGTATCTTTGTTGATGTCATATACCCACAGCTCATAAGTACCACGTTGTACGCCTACTTTTGACCGACCTGTGATGTCTTCTGTAAAGCCTGTTTCGGTGACATAATTGGGTACAATCGTTCGTTTTTCACTGGTATTCAGTTGAGTTAAACGATAAATAACAAAATTCTCATCGGGGCTTAATGATTGATTATCAACCAATTTTGTATCAATAAAAATCTCTTTGGGTCTTTTTGGCGCATCAGTTTTGGTACTGATTTCAGTTTCTTTTTTCTTATCGGCTCGCTCTTTTAGAATGTCAAATAATGACAATTGGTCTTGTTTCAACCACTTTTCTTGTTCCGATAATTTAGGTTCTGGTTTGGCTGCACCTGCCTGAAAATTGGTCAATTGGTTTAATTCACCCGTAGCGATTTGGATGCTGTACAGGTTATTGTTTTTTGTAAACAATACTTTGTCTTCTTTTTGATTGAACTTCGGATTGTTTTCAATTTCGAGAGTCCTCATCAGCGTGCGTGTGGTCATCGCAACACAATCGAAAAGGAAAATATCGCCGTTTTTAACATACACTTTTTTCGTTTGGTCACGGTTGTAAGTGCCTGATTGTGAAGGCAATGCGCGACGAATTTCAGGCGTGACTTTAACGGGTTTGTTATTGGTTAACGTCACGGCATACAACGAATCTGCTTTGTTATGTTCTGGATTCCAACTAAAATAGAGCGTTTTGCCATCTTCTGACCAAAAAGGATTAGAGGGCAATGCGCCAACAGATTCTTTAGGGTCTGCCATAATTTGCTCAATGGAAAGTTGCGCATGGACTGAGGTGAACAGCGTAAAAACGAGAATAAAGGTGTTGAAGAATTTCATTTTGATTGATTTGATTTTGATTTTATAAACAGCCAAAAGTAGTGATTTTGGTTGATTTTAAATTCAAAACAATCGTTTTTTCGACCCCCTCAGTATCAGACCTCTTTTTCTTGCCAAGCGATTATCAAAGCAGGCAAATTGAATATGAGTGTTCCGACGAAACAGAGTGTACAAAGAATATATTGGAAAGTATTGCTTTTGTAAAACTCAAAACCAATTGGTAACATAAACATTGAGGTTATGAGAATTAAAAAATAGGCATCGCGTTGGGCTTTTATACGTACAAATGAAAGTCTTTCATCAAGCTGTATTTCTTTTTTGGCGATTTTGAAAGCGTCACTAATAGATTTTAAATAGAGTTCAACGACCATGTTGATGATTAATAATACAAAAAATATCCCTATCAAAAGACCTATATTGATTCTTACGTAAAGATACAGTAACAGCCATAATGCTAAAAAAAACATTAAATAAAGGACGACCAAAATACGCCTTGTTTTCAAGGTTGAATAGTTGCTTTTTTCCATGATGAATGAGATTTTCGATTTTGAAATGATTGTTTGTACCCCCTCAGTATCAGACCTCTTTTTCTTGCCATGCAATTAGCATAATAGGTAAATAGATATAAAGTAACATGGTAATGCAAAACAGGAGTATAATATAAGTCCAAGCGTCGTCTTTGAAGTACTGATAGCCAGCGGGTAAAATGAGCATTATAGACGATATGAGAAATTGGTAAGCATCCCGTTGCGCTTTTATGCGTACAAATGCTTGTCTTTCATCAAGTTTACTGTCCTTGGCTGCAATAAAGAAAACATCGCTTCTCGATTTTATAAAAAATGCTATAGTCCCATTAAGGATAAGCAATCCCAAGGGTATCAACCACAAAAAAGTCATTTGTAGTTTTTCTGCCATTAAGTATAAGGTTATAAATGGAGTCATTAATGTTATGAAAAAAATGACAACCAACACACGTCTGTTTTTTAATGAAAGGGTTTTAATGTTATCCATTTTTCTTTGATTTTAGTTGTTTAACAATTCCTCAGAAAGAGATTTAAAAGGTGTTTTTGAAAAGATTTTTTCAATCGGTAAACAGAATAAAGCACTGATGCGAAAGGCTAAATCAAGGCTCGGATTGTACTCACCGCGTTCAAGATAACCGATGGTTTGAAAATTGACTTCCAGTTTGTCTGCTAATTCTTTTCGACTCCAGCCTTTGTCTTCACGCAAAAGGCTGATGCGATTGTATATGTTTGCGCTTTCTTTTGCCATTCTATTTGTTTAATACTATGCTGCAAATATATAATTATATGTTGTATAAATGCAACATTTTGACGCATTATTTTTACAAAAAAAATCATTTTATTTGCATTTGATTATTTGCCATTTTTCTTTGTCAAACCTAATCTGTAACTTTCGCCAAAATTCTTTCAAAAAATGTAATGATATAGCCGACACGAATTACACAGATTACACGAATAAATACAAAGCATTTTTATCCTTCGTATAATCCGTGAAATTCGTGTCGCACTTTTACCAAAATTCGAGTTCAAAAATGACAAATAAAGAAATCGCCCGCGCCTTCACAGATTTAGCGGCAATAATGGAGTTGCACAACGAAAACCCATACAAAATCAAATCCTACCAAAACGCTTATATCACCTTGCGGAAGCTCGATACACCACTCGAAACAATGCCGCGTGCCGAAATGGATGCTGTCAAAGGCATCGGAAAAAGTACGGGCGACAAAATTGTGGAGTTGTTGACAACTGGAGAAATAAGCGCATTTCGGCAATATGCTGACAAAACACCTGCGGGTGTTGTGGATATGCTGCACATCAAAGGTTTTGGGCCTAAAAAAATTCAAGCCGTTTGGAAGGAATTGGAGATTGAAAGCGTAGGCGAATTGCTGTATGCGTGTAATGAAAATCGATTGATAGAATTGCATGGTTTTGGTCAAAAAACACAAGAAGAGATTCGGAAAAACACAGAATATTACCTCAAATCAAGGAACAAAGTCCATTGGGCAATTGCGGACGATATGACTGAGGGGGTGATTAAATATCTGAATTCAAAATTTAAAGAGTTTAAAATTTCTAATGCTGTCATTGAAAGGGTAGGAGAGGTCAGGCGTTTGATGCCTGTTGTGGAAAAAATAGAGCTACTCGTTGCGGGCGTAGATAATATGGCACAGGTATTTGACAATCAAAAACTGGTATTGCTGAAAGAAAACGACCATTCCTATTTTGCCAAAACGGAGGACAATTTCCCTGTTATAATATATACGTGTGCAAAAGATGAGTTGGGGTCTAAAATGTTTAAATATTCAGGCAGCCGTTCATTTTTGGACAGTTTTGTTAAAAATACTGAGGGGGTAGATTTTAGGCATTTACCTACGGAACAAGCGGTTTTCAACAAAGCTAATTTGCCGTTCATTCCTGCGGAGTTGCGTGAAAATGAAAATATCTTAGATGTAGCAAAAAACAATAAACTACCAGAACTCATCACTTTGGGCGACATCAAAGGCGTTATTCATACACATACAACGTGGTCGGATGGTTTACATTCGACAAAAGAAATGGCGGAAAAGGCGCAACAGCTTGGGTATCAATATATTGGCATCAGCGACCACTCGAAAGCGGCTTTTTATGCGAATGGTTTGAAAGAAGACCGTGTTTTGGCTCAATGGCAAGAGATTGACCAATTGAATGCGGGGTTTTTTAATTTTAAAATTTTAAAAAGTATTGAAAGCGATATTTTGAACGACGGTTCGCTTGATTACAGCGACGATATACTGAGGGGGTTCGATTTTGTCATCGCGAGTGTCCATTCCAATTTGAAAATGGCGGAGGAAAAAGCGACGGCACGACTCATTAAAGCTATCGAAAATCCTTTTACAACAATACTTGGGCATCCAACAGGTCGCTTGTTGTTGAGTCGTGAGGGTTATCCGATTGACCATAAAAAAGTCATAGACGCTTGTGCTGCCAATAAGGTGGCAATTGAATTGAACGCAAACCCTTATCGTTTGGACATGGATTGGTCGTGGATACCTTATGCACGAGAGCAAGGCGTGTTGATTTCAATCAATCCTGATGCGCATTCTACGACAGGTATTAGTGATATTCGTTACGGAATTATGGCAGCAAGAAAAGGAGGCTTGGATACTGAGGGGTGCCTCAACGCTCTAGATTTAGAAGGTTTTTATGATTTTATATGCCAAAAAAAGTAAACGGTGAAAAAAAGGACTTTTTATGTCTTTTTTTACCCAGAAAAGGCTATTTGTATTTGTTCACAAGTAATTAGTTTTTTGTTAAACCAGTTGCTTTAGAATCAATGATTTATGAACTGTTTTCTTGAAAAATGAGGAATTACGTAGTCACAAAATACGGATAATTTGAATGTAGTTCGGTTCGTTCTTAGTGTATCTTAGTGTCTGTAAGCTAACAAAATTTAATTTTTCATCTTTTTTAAACGAATTGTTATTATGATTAAGAATCTGACAGCACCAAAACTATCGTTGAGCGCCATTGAAAAAACACTCGGCTCGGCTCAAAAATTATCAGTTACATCACAATCAAACCTCAAAGGAGGTGGTGTAGGCGAAGACCTTCGTCGTCCACCAGTTATAGGGGCGACAGTTGCTATTGTTACTCAGTTGATTTAAGACTTTTTTTATAGTTAAATCAAACCAAGAGGTTACTCTAAAATCAAGCTTATAGCGATTTTCGAGTAGCCTCTTTTTATTTATGGCGAAGATGAAAATAAGGAATAGTTTTTGGTAAGATAATTATTAGCATTTACCATTTTCACAAAAAACTTAAATATCATATGCTTTTGCGTAAATATATAACATGTTTAATAGTAGGTTTGCTAATATCAACTGGACTTCAAACAGTTCAGGCTGCAATCTTGCCACCGAATCAAGCCCAAGATTCTATCAATAAATTACTTCGTTATGCAGACAGAAAAGGATCTGATGACTTAGGCGAAGCAACAAAAGCTATAAATGGTGCTATACAAATTGCACAAGAATCTAATTTACCAAAACAGTTATTTATTATTTATAGGAAACAAGGTTATATGCTTGAGCAAAATAGCCTTTTTCCAGATGCGACTGCTGCCTATCGAAATGCCTTAACTTTGCAGAATGTTGTCAATGACTCATCAAAAATTGATATTTTTACGGATTGGGCTATCATCAATAAAAAATTAGGGAACTACAAAATTTCTAAAGAATACTACACTTACGCGCTCCTAATTGCTGAAAAACAGAATGATCCTCAAATGATGTGCTATGCTTATAATGGTTTAGCGACATTGCACAGTGCTTTAAGCGATTTTGAAAAGGCGATTGAATATTATCATCAAGCCATTAAAATATTAGGAAATAGTGGTAAAAAAAGTGATTTGGTTGCGCCATATAGAAATATTGCAATAGTCTATTTGAAAGCTAATAATATGAGTTTAGCGTTGTCAAATGCTGAAAAATCATATCGTTTAGCTTTAGAGTTACAAGATTCTGCGAATATAGCAGGCTGTTTAGAAATCTTGGCTACCGTTTATGCTGCAAATGGGCAGACTGAATTGGCATTGACAAAAAACTTAGAAGCCTTACAAATTATTGAAAATAAAGGGAGTAAACATGATTTGTTAGAAAATTTAATACAAACTGCAAATATTTATGTGCAATTGAATCAATTGGACAAAGCGGATGCTTATTATAAACGCTGTTTTGAATATATAGATCTTTTAGACTATAAAACGCAGCCCGTTTTTTATAATAAACTGGGTAGTTTGTACCTGAAACAAGGAAAAACGGACGAAGCGCAAAAGGCTTTTGAACACAGTTTAGCGCTTTCTACTGAGGGGGGATTTAAGGACTTGATTCAGAAGAATAACTTGTCATTAGCTCAGATTTTCAGACAAAAAGGTAATTTTAAAAGTGCTTATCGTTGCCTTGAAACGGCAAGAGTATATGCCGATAGTTTGTTCAATGAGGAGAAAGGGCGCAATATTACACAGGCGCAATTTATGTTTGATGTTGAGCGCAGCGAGCAAAAATTTAAAGATTTGCAGTTGAAACAAAGTCAATATTTACTTATTGCAGCAGTCTTGTTCTTTTCAGTTATAACCTTGTTTCTAATCTATTTCCTGAATCAAAGAATCAAGAATTATAAAGTTTTAAAGATGAACAATTCTAAAATTGAGATGCAAAACCAACGCTTAGAGGAATCCAATGAAATTTTGCGCCAATTTGCTTATGCTTCTGCACATGATTTAAAAGAGCCTTTGAGGAGTATCAGCAGTTTTACAAATATAATCAAGAAAAGATACGTGTCTTTGCTGCCACCTGAGGCTTCAGATTATATGAATTTTGTGACGACGGGTGTAAAACGTATGGAAAGCCTACTATCTGCTTTGTTAGAATATTCAACTTTGATAGCTGAAAACAATATCGTTTCGCTACCTATCTCCATTCATTCAGTTTTAGAAGATGTAACAAATAATTTACACTTGATTTCGACCGAAAAAGAGGCAACTATTAGTTACGCTCCTATGATGGGTTCTCTTAAAATAAGCCGGCTGCATTTAACTCAATTGTTTCAAAACTTGATAGGCAATGCGTTGAAATTTACCAATAAACCACCTGTGATTTCGATTACTTGCCAAGCCAATAAAGAGGAATTCTTAATCACTTTGAAGGACAATGGTATTGGTATGAATCCCGATTATGGCGACAAAGTATTTCGGCTTTTTCAGCGCTTGAACAAATCAAGTCAATATGAAGGCACGGGTATTGGTTTGACAATTTGTAAAAATATAGTGGAAAAATATAGCGGGAAAATATGGTTTGAATCGAAAGAGGGAGAAGGTACCACTTTTTTTATCTCTTTTCCGCTTGAATTAGTTCAACCCGCAGTGTCTCATACTGAGGGGGAGGTTGTTGCCAAAAAAGATTTTATTACTGCAAGTAACTAACTTGAAATTAGGTCAATTAGATGGAGAACATTACCTTTGATTGCTCAATCTTATGTAACAATTTTCAATCTGCGTCTTAATTCAAAAGTTATTTCAAACATGAAAAAACACTTTTTACTATTCGTTTCTATTATTGTTTTCTCTGGACACTCCTTGTTTTCTCAAACATATTCCAACGAATTTTTAGCCATAGGCGTAGGCGCACGTGCGCACGGTATGAGTGGCGCAGTGACCGCAACTACAAATGACCTTTATTCATCGTATTGGAATCCCGCAGGTTTGACGCAAATGGACGCACCCTTTCAGTTAGGTGTTATGCACGCTGAATGGTTTGGTGGCGTTGCCAAATACGATTTTTTGGGCTTCGCCAAACCCCTCAGTAGTAGCACTAAAAAACGCGCTATTGGCTTGTCTGTCATTCGTTTAGGTATTGACCAAATTCCTTATACTTTGAATTTGGTGGGTGCAGATGGTAGCATCAACTATGACAATGTCTCGCAGTTTTCAGCCGCTGATTATGCCATTCAAATGACGTATGCGCAGGAATTGAATAAGAATTTTTCCATTGGTGGCAACATGAAAATTATTCGTCGGGTCATTGGCAGCATGGCTTCAGCTTGGGGTGTCGGTGCTGATTTAGGCATTCAATACCACAAAGGCAACTGGCGTTTGGCAGCCGTTGGGCGCGACATCACAACGACCTATAATGCGTGGACAGCGACCTTAACCGAAGAAGAAAAACAAACTTTTGCACGCACTGGCAACACCATTCCGAAGTCTTCTGTTGAAATAACAAAGCCCACACTGTTCCTTGCAGTGGGTTACGTTGCCCCCCTCAGTAAAGACATCAATATGACCCTCGAAGCCGATGCGGGTTTTGCTACCGATGGACAACGCAACGTCTTGGTCAGCAGTAAAGCCTTCAACCTTGACCCACGTTTTGGTTTGGAATTGGAATATCAAAAAAACGTGTGGTTACGGGCAGGTTTGGGCAATTTTCAACGCTTGAAAAATGAGCAAGATCCAACTAAAAAGGAGTTGAATATGCAGCCTAACATTGGTGTTGGCTTGCGCCTTGGGCGTTTGGTGGTTGACTATGCTTTGACAAATATTGGTAATGTGTCGGCGGTGCAATATTCTCATATATTTTCTTTGAAATTGGATTTTAAGAAGAAAGGATAGTTGTATTTGATGTTATTTTACGAAGGTCGGCGAGGTTTAAAATCTCGCCGACATTTGTGTATGTAGGAATGTTATAATGTTTATTTGATAAATAAAAATGTATTCAATTTTCTGAAAATAGTTTGTGATATTAAATAAGGTTTATACCTTTGCCCTATCATTAAAAGAACGTCAAAATAAACTTAATTTTTAACCAAAGAAAATTCGATAAATATAATGGATTAAACCATTTCCATTTCCATTTCCATTTCCATTTCCATTTCCATTTCCATTTCCATTTCCATTTCCATCATTTTGGAAAACGGAAATGAATGGTGAATATTTGACTATTGAATGTACATCAATATAGTCTTATGCCGACGAAGCGTACGGTCGTAGGTATGAGCGCACATTAAACAAAAAAGGGCTAAAGTTGTCGGAATTGCACCTCCGTTGACAACAATAGCCCGCGATTTTCATCATCTTTTAAACGATTTTAAAATGAAAAAATTGTTTTTATTACTGCCAATAGTTGTACTGGCAGCGAGTATCTTTGTTGTGGGTTGTCAGAAAGATTTTAAGACAACCATGAACACTTCTTCAGAAGGAGTCAAACTAATTGAATCCTCAATTAAAAAACCAATTCAAACTTTTGGAGAACTTAATGTATCTGTTAAAGTGGAAAATGGGGTTTTAACTTTTAACTCTTTTAACGACTTTGAGAGAACAATAAATTTTCTTAGAGATACGACTATGAATCGTGAGGCGAAGAAACAGGAAATTACGAAATGGCAGGAAAGTCTGCCTTTGTTTGTTTCTGTTTATCAAAACTACGAAATGGCGCATAAAGAACTTATTGCCGATTCTCTTAATCCAAAAGCTATTGATGTTTTAAAAACGAAGTATGACAAGAAAGTGGTCTTTTTAGGCGATGATATGATTGAGCCTTTAATTAACAATGGTAGTGTTTTTGGGCGTATTATTGGCGACAAAGGCTATTATCAAGTCGAAAAAGGGATCGTTCAATACTATTCGGATAAAGTCATTTCAATTCCTGATGGTAATTTCGATAAATTAGAGTTAGCCAAAAGAACATTGGAAACAGATACTATTAAAGGTATTTATGTTCATGATTTGTTTTTGGGGCAACATAAATCTAATGCTCTGCAATTGAGAAGAACAGCACAACCAACTTGTTCTAATTCTTGTCCAGCATATTTCGAAACAGCACCTACATTTGCCATGAATGGAGAAACATTTAGATTGACAGGTAAATTTGATATATTGGATAATGGTGGAACATATGTAGGGAATCCGAATAGAAATATCGACATTTCGATTAATATAAACATTTACCAAAGTAGAAAAAGATGGTGGGGTGGATACTCTGCTTCATATAGTTGGGGTGGTTTTGACTGGGGTTTTGGTTGGGGTTTAGATTTAGATTTAGATTTAATTGCTCCAGATCATATTAATGGTTGGGCTCCTGCCAGAACTTGTTGTGACGAAGGTTTAGGAAGACCGGCAGGTGGACAAGGGTGGCATCAAAATAGTGAACTAAATTATACAATTCCTATATGGCAAATGTCCACTTCTGATTTAACGAGTAGTTCACAAATTATTCCTTTTCTATACGCAACTCAAAGATTTTGTGTAAGAAGAGAGGGGCTTCGTTCAGAGTCAAGTATCGTAAACTCTGTAAATGGTACTCGACCATTATTTATAGATCAATATTGTCAACAATAATTTTAAACAAAAGAACAGAGCTATATACATTATAGCTCTGTTCTAAATTCATAATTTGTGAAATATATAATTAGCTTTTTAATTTTTATTAGTTTGGTTTCTTGTCAAAAAGAAATTAATCTATTGGATAGAAACGACCAAACCAAATTCGTTGTTTGGTGCAATTTACATCCAGACAGTATTGTTACGGCTTATGTTAGTAAAACATCACCCCCCCTCAGTAAAAAAGTAGATAGAATTGTAACAGATGCCCTTGTTATTCTTTATGAGAATAATATACCTATTGATACTTTGTTGAATGATAGTTTAACAATCTATAAATCAAGAAAAGGGTTTAAACCTTCAGTTGCTAATATCTATATCTTAAAGATATTTAAGCAAGGATTCCCAACATTAGAAACATTGCCCGATACAATGCCACCTAAACCAATACTAATTAAATATATAGCAGAAGATTCAGTATCAAAAATTACAGATTTTACAAACTTAGCTCGGTTAAGGCTTTACACGGATAAGCCAAAATACTATGAGTCTTATGGGATATCACAAGGGCAATATCAATATTTTAACTATTTAGGTGTGTATGGAGATGCTTTTTTTAATTGGGAGACATTGCCAAGTGATTGTAAACAATATTTTAGTATTCCTAAACATAATTTTGTAAAAACAAATTGTGGCGACACAAACCCAAAAGAATATTATGAATACACTCGCATTATAAATACTAAACCTCAACAGTTACGAGGGAAAAGAATGTCTTTATCTATCTCTGCCATTACAAAACATGCTGCGGACATCAGTATTCAAATCCAAAGATTAAGTTCTATTACATTTAGTGAGAATGATACAGAATTGTTTTGGACACCTATTTACATTCCAGAAACAGTGAAAAATGGTTATGGTCATTTAATCTGTTACAATACCCTCAATTTCGATATTCAATTTTAATTGTATAATTCTATGAAACTTTCTTTAATATCTCTTTTGTGCTTACCATATTTTGTTGTTTTATCTCAAAATAGCACAATAAGTGGCATTGTCACTGATGAAAATGGAGAACCCTTAATAGGGGCTAATGTTTTTGATTTAAATAATCAAAAAGGGATTGCAACAAACAATAATGGCTTTTATAGTTTGACCATAAACTCATACGAAACTAAAATACAATATTCATTCACAAGTATGGATAAATTAATACAGAACATTGTTATTAAAAATGATACAATTATTAATGTTAAATTAAAATCAACTACATTACAAGAGGTTATTGTTAAAGCTAATAAAGATATAAAGTTAGAGAAAATAAGTACAGTAGTTTTACCTTTAGAACAAATAAAGAAAATACCATCAATAGGTGGTGAAACAGATATTATAAAAGCACTGGGTTTGACACCTGGAGTAAGTAATGGTACTGAGGGGTCGGCAGGTCTGTTTGTACGTGGTGGTACACCTGACCAGAATTTAATTTTGCTTGATGAGGCTGTTGTTTACAATCCGAATCACCTTTTTGGTTTATTGTCAGTATTTAATGCGGATGCTGTGAAAAATGTTGAATTAATAAAAGGTGGTTTTCCTGCACGCTACGGTGGTAGGTTGTCTTCTGTTTTAGATATTACGATGAAGGAAGGGAGTTTAGAGAAAAAAAGAACTGACTTTGGTATCGGATTAGTTGCCTCTCGTATTTTGTTGGAACGTCCTATCGTTAAGGATAAATTAAGTATCTTAATTGCTGCTCGGGCATCTTATTTAGGATTAATAAAATTGCCACAATATTTTTCATATAAATCTGGAAAAAGTACCGACTATTTTAATTACTATCTTTACGATTGTAATTTAAAGGTTAATTATAAAATAAACAATAAGAATCACCTTTATTTTAGTATTTATGCTGGCGACGATAATTTATTTACTTTTGATAAAACACTAATTAGTGCCAATAATAAAACTGGTGCTGTTTCTGAAAATAAAACTTATTTGAATTGGGGTAATAGAACTCTTACTTTAAGATACAATAATATCTTATCGTCGAAATTGTTTTGGAAAAATATTCTTACATTTTCGCAATTTAATTATAAAACAAAAGTAAACACAAATTTAGATTCATTAAAACAGAATAGTTCTTATAAAATATCTTCGGGCTTAAAAGATTATACATATAAGTCCTCTCTTGATTTTGTACCTAATAATATGCATTATTCAAAAATTGGTATAGAAGTTATTTATCACGATTTTACACCGCAATCAAAAATTTATGAAACCTATGATTCAACTAAAAATAATATATACTCAAATGAAAAAACTTATGCTTTAGAAACAGCTTCATTTATCGAAGACGAATGGAAGATATCCGAAAGTTTTAAAGTAAATGTTGGTTTAAGGTTTAATAATTACAAAGTGAATAAAAAAGATTATTATTCTTTTGAACCCCGATTAATGTTGGTCTATGATATTGGGAAACACATATTTCTAAAGGCAGCGTATAGTAAAATGCAGCAAAATGTTCATCTACTTACAAATAGTGGTGTAGGTTATCAAAACGATATTTGGGTGCCAAGTACAGATAAAGTTAAACCTCAAAAATCGGAACAATGGGCTTTAGGTATTTCTAAATATTTGAATAAACTCGACTTAGAAATTAGTATGGAAGCGTATTATAAGATTATGACACAACTAATTGATTATAAAGAAGGTGCAAATATAATATCCAGTAATGCGAATTGGGAAAAATCATTAGAAATTAATGGAATGGGTTTGTCAAAAGGCTTAGAATTTTTTATTCATAAGAAATTTGGCAGAGTAAATGGCTTTATGTCATATACTTTATCAAATACAGTTAGGCGGTTTACTAATATTAATGATGGTGAAATATATCCTTTTCGATATGATAGTCCACATAATTTTGCCACTACTTTTAATTATCAAATAAATAAAAAATGGGATTTTTCAGGTACATGGGTATTCAAAACAGGCGAACCGATAACTTTACCTATATACACAATCGAGTCTCCAAGTGCAACATCAACTCTGTCACCAGTCTATTTTATTTACAGTAAACGAAACGAATATCGTTTGCCAAATTATCATCGTTTAGATGTCGCTATCAATAGAACCTTTTATTCATCAAAAAACAATAAAAGTCTTTTAACTTTTAGCGTTTTTAATGCTTACAATAGAAGCAATGTGTTTTATATTATTGTTGTCAATGAACGTTTCCAAAATGCTCAAACTGGAAAAGATGATATAAGGCAAAAACTTAAAGAAAAGTCACTGTTTCCAATACTTCCTTCTATCAGCTATTCTAAATCTTTTTGAGCCCCTCAGTATTTTCACTCTTTCACCCTATTTTATTCGTTCTCTTACATTTTTTATCCACAAAAGTTTGGTTCACGAAACACTTATTCTAACTTTGCGTTTGTAAAAATGATAATAAGAAAATAGTTTGACGGGAGCGGCAAATTAGAAACGCCAACAAAGGGTTGGTGAGCGGTCAAAAAAAGTGGATATTGTTGAAGGACGTTTTGATGAACCCGTATTCAAAACAAGCCCAACACGAAACTTTTCCTACTAATTCTAACCTCCAATTTCCCTTTCGGAAATTAGATGATTTCAAGGTTCAAGATGTTTACAAAACATTAAATACCAACAGTTTAAGCCTCAAAAATTAAGACATTTTGACTATCTAAACCGAGAAATCATCAAGAATACTGAGGGGGGCATTTTCCAAAATATTAACAATCATTTTGACATGAAAATAGCTTTTCAAACTATTTCGGCTATTCGTATGTCAAAATACAAACTTGTTTTAACCTAATTAGAATGGGAAAGCAAACTCCTACGACTACGTCGTTCAACCTACCCGATGGGCGTGAGGTTGTCCTCGAAACTGGTAAATTAGCCACCCAAGCAAACGGTTCTGTCGTCCTCCGTTGTGGCAATACAATGCTTTTGGCTGTCGTAACGGCAGCAGCAGAAGCCAAACCTGACCAAGATTTTTTCCCCCTTTCGGTGGATTATCAAGAGAAATTTGCTGCTGCAGGACGTATTCCAGGCAACTTTTTTCGTCGTGAATCGCGTTTGACGGATTCTGAAATCCTGATTTCACGTCTTGTTGACCGTGCTTTACGTCCGTTGTTTCCTGACGGCTATCGCAACGAAACGCAAATCATTGTCAACCTTATTTCAGGTGATAAAGACATTTCACCCGATGCTTTTGTTGCTTTGGCAGCATCTGCGGCAATTGCGGTGTCAGATGTGCCGATTTCACACTTGATTTCTGAGGCACGCGTTGCCCTCATCGGTGGCGAATACAAAGTCAATCCAACAAATACTGAATTGGAACGTGCTGAATTGAACGTCATCGTTGGCGCAACAAAAAGCGACGTAACGATGGTTGAAGGTGAAGCGCACGAATGTCAAGAGCATCAACTCGTTGAAGCGATTAAAGTCGGTCACGCAGCCATCAAATTGCAAATCGAAGCCCAAGAACGTTTGGCGGCTTTGGTGAACAAACCGAAAATGGCATTGAAAGAAATCATCGTTTTAGAAGACTTGAAAGCTGAAATCAAAGCAGTTGCGGCTGAAAAAATCAAAGTTGTTGCTCGTGCAGCCTTTGGCAAATCAGAACGCAAAAAAGCTTTTGAAGCCATCAAAGAAGAAATCAAAACGACTTTGACGGAAACGCGTGACGAGGCATTCATGACGACAAACAAGAAATTGATTTCTGAATATTTCGACAAATTGAAGAAAGAAACGGTTCGTTCGGTCATGTTGACTGAGGGGGTACGTCTCGATGGTCGCCGCTTCGATGAGGTGCGTCCGATTTGGTGCGAGGTTGATTATTTGCCTTCGACACACGGTTCAGCTATCTTCAACCGTGGCGAAACGCAAGCCTTAACGTCATTGACATTGGGTACAAAAATGGACGCTGCTATGGTGGACAATGCCCTTGATTCTTATGATGATAAGTTCATTTTGCACTACAATTTCCCTGGCTATTCAGTCGGTGAGGTGAAGCCGCAACGTGGTCCAGGTCGTCGTGAAGTCGGTCACGCTAATTTGGCAGCGCGTTCGATTCGTCAAATTTTGCCAGAATCGCCTTATACAATGCGTATCGTTTCCGATATTTTGGAATCAAATGGCTCGTCTTCGATGGCGACAGTTTGTGCAGGCTCATTGGCGTTGATGGATGCAGGTATTCCGATTCCACGCCACGTTGCAGGTATTGCGATGGGTATGGTGACGGACGGCGGCACAGTTACTGAGCGGTCTCCTTTCGTTATTTTGAGCGACATCTTAGGCGACGAAGATGCTTTGGGTGATATGGACTTCAAATTGACAGGTACAGTCAACGGCATTTGCGGTTGTCAAATGGACATCAAAATTGACGGTTTGCCTTACGAATTGCTTGAAAAAGCCTTGATGCAAGCCAAAGAAGGTCGTTTACACATCTTAGGTGAGATGGACAAAACGATTTCTAAACCTGCCGAAGACATGAAACCTCATGCACCACGAGTTCTCGAAATCATCATTGATAAAGAATTTATCGGTGGCGTTATCGGACCCGGCGGTAAAATCATTCAAGAAATGCAGCGCACAACGGGCTGTCAAATCACGATTGAAGAAAAAGAAGGCAAAGGATATGTCAATATTTTTGCTTCCGACAAAGCGAGCATTGACAAAGCGGCTGGTATGGTTCGCGCGATTGCTTACGAACCGCAAGTGGGCGAGGAGTTCACTGGCGTTGTGGCAACGGTGATGCCTTATGGCGTTTTTGTTGACTTTGCAGGTGGTAAGAGCGGCTTGTTGCACGTTTCAGAGATGTCGTGGACACGTATTGACAATGTTGAAGCAGAATTTAAAGAAGGTGATGAAGTCAAATTCCGCATCATCGAAATTGATAAAAAAACAGGTAAGTTGCGTTTGAGCCGCAAGGCAGTCATTCCTTCCCCTGACGGTTCGCCTTATGTCCCTACTGAAAACAGTGGCGGAGGAGGTGGTGACCGTCGTGGCGGCGGTGGTGGTCGCGATGACCGACGCGGTGGCGGCGGTGGACGTGATGACCGACGCGGTGGCGGTGGTGGCGGCGACCGTCGTGGTGGCGGCGGTGGCGGCAGATACTAATCTGTTTTCGTAAATACACAAACGGCTAAATTGTTGATATGCAACAGTTTAGCCGTTTTTTTTTATGATTTGTTGGACAATTTTCGTTTTAGAAAATAAGAATCAGTTTTGGTTATTCTGAAGAGTTTTTGTTTTGGATAAAAAAAAGCATTTAGGCGTTTGTGGACGGCTAAATGCGCTTTTTTACTGAGGATGTACTTTTATGTATTTTGATTGATTTATTTTCCTCTACTATAATCGTATCACCGCAATAATGGCTATAACTACCACTGATTTCAGAATCTGAATATAATAAAGTTATGCTATCTTTAATCTTATAAAAGTAGGCATTTAGATTATGTTTATATAATCCATCCTTGCTTATTGGATAGTTTTTATAAATTTCTTTGTTATATTTTGGACTCATTGCTTTTATCAAGGCTTTTTCTACATCTAAAAAAATAGTTTGTTTTGATGGTATATTTATTCCTAGTATAGCTTCTACCATATCCTCGATTGGAGAATCATTATCAAAACTATTTATTGAAATATTGTCTTCAATCTTAAAAAATAGTATTGCTATTTCATCTTTGGGTATTGAACCTGTATAAATAGGTTCTTCTAATGCCAAAATGTCTTGTAGCGTTTCATGCCCTGATAATCGTTTCCAGATGTCTTGATTTGTAGCCTTGCCAACATACAGGACAGTATATTTTGTAAACTCTTTTAAATCCCCTTTGATTTCAGCATTAAAATAACCTTTCCAATAGTTTTGCAGAAACTTTTCAGGCGAAAACCAAATTTTAAACTTATCATATTCAAGAAGTTTTATACCTTGAATATTAAAAAATGGCATTTTAGATAAGTCATTTTTAGCTTCGCTTGAACCCACACACAATACCACTTCTTTAGACAAGTCTTCAAGGAGATTTTTTTGGTAAACAAGAAATGAGCATTGTAAAACATGAGGATTCCCTTTTTGCCTAATTTCAAAGGATAATTTAACATTATCTTTATACGACTCGGAGCATATATTATCAAACCTTAATTCACCTCTTTGAACAATTGCATAAAGGCTACTATCATTTAATGCTTTATGAATTGAAGTATCTTTTTTTAGTACTGTAAAATCATAAGCACTTAAAGGGCTATATGCTAATTGTAAGTTAGAGATTAGGTATTTATTTTCCAATTTTATTTTTTAAATAAATTATTTATTTCCTTAGAAGTTTCAAAGAATGTTACTAGTAATTTTGAATAAGAAGGGGGCTCAGCATCAGCTGTATATGAACCAATAAAAGGACTAACAGCACGAGGATCTTTAAATGTGAAGCGAATAGTTTGAATATCAATATTTCTTAATTTATTTATTTCTTCCAACGTTAAATTATAGAGAGAGATTGTTTGTTTATTGAGATAGTCTCTCATTCCTTTATCCGTACATTTAATAAATGTGCCGTCGTCAAGTATCAAAGTTATTACACCTTGAAATCTTTCTTCGTATGGAGAGTTCATAGCCAACATCAAGTATCCACCTTTATTTCCATTTTTGGCTAAAGTAACTTCTAATCCATCGGCACTTAGTCCTAGCCATTGACATGCATCGCATTTAAAAACAAATGTTGAGGTAGCCTCAAACTTTTGGTTACCATGGTAGATATAGTATTGTGCGGAACATTGTGCTGTGAAAAACAACATTATGACAATCGAAAAGATAATTTTTTTCATTTCTTAATTTTAATTATTTAATGCCGCCAACTTGCGGATAGTGAGACTTTTTAGGAATTGATTGACGGGAATATCCAATCAATCAACAAAATTACATTTTAAAAATAAACAAAAAAACATTCTTGTAAAAATCTGATAATTAATTTGTTAGCACATGTATAAAACACATTCCAATATGTATAAAACCAATAAAAAAGCCGATTGACCTTAAAAATCAATCGGCTTTTAACATTCAAACAGCCGAAAAGGGGCTTTATACTGAGGGGGTACTTACTTCTTCAAAGCCGCCTTCGAAAACAAATATTCAGTAATTCAAACCATCAGCCAATTCAATAAGCTGTTCAGCAGTTGCAAATGGGTCAAAATGAGGCACGTCCAAAATATGTTTTTCAGGTGCAGAATGTCCTTCAAATCCAAAATTATAAGCTTTATCATAATATTTAAGACCCATGGCGGCAGCTTCCGCATATTCACCTTTTTGCACACATTCAATGGCTGCTTTGGCGTGGTTGTATCCCAATTTTTTCTTTATTTTTTCAAAAGAAGCCACCAAATCTGCCTGTGAAGTTTGGGTATAACCTTCTACCAAATGATTGACACGGGCTTCAAAAGGTACTTCAATATGAATAAGCGGTGCTTGACGCATTTGATTCCAAAACCCTTGTTGAATAAATACAGAACCAATACTGCGACTTTCGTTCTCAATCCAAACTCTTTTTTGAGGGTCTAATTTTCTAAAAACGTCAAATAAGTTATTATCAAATTGTTCAGATGAAGGCTGCGATTCTTCGCCAATCCAACCAAAAGCCGAGCCTTTATGATGGGCGAGAGCTTCTAAATCTATAATTTGTTCACCTCTTTTTTCTAACTCTTTTAAGACTAAAGTTTTACCACTGCCCGTTTTACCGCCTAAAATAATGGCTTTAATGCATTGATTTTCAAACTGTTGTAACACATATTGCCGATAAGCTTTATATCCGCCTGCAATTGTCAATACATCAAATCCCGCAAATTTCAGCAGCCACGCCATCGAGCCACTGCGTTTGCCCCCGCGCCAACAATGCACAATTACTTTGCGAGACGGCGACCATTTTATAGCTTTTTTGATAAAACCAGACATTTTGGGACCAACAAAATCCAAACCTTTGAAAAGTGCACTTTCGGGAGAAACTTGTTTATAAATTGTTCCAACCTTAGCCCGTTCAGCATCATTGAAAAGCGGTAAACTTAAAGCATGAGGAATGTGCGCATGAGCATATTCGGCGGGTGAACGCACATCAATCAACACACGGTCATCGAGAAACTGCCAAAGGTCTTCAGGCTTTATTTTTTCCATTTTTTTTGCCAAAGGTAGCAACTTGAAGGGCAATACGGTGAGTAGGGGCATAAAAAAATGCCTTAGCGTAGGGGCTAAGGCATTCACGAAAACGAATTTTACAATTCTTTAACCAAAACTTACAATTATACATTAGCAACAAGCGTGCCAAAACATGATTTAACAAGTTAATTTGTCAATTAAAATCATGTTTAAAATGAGAGAAAATATTATTAAGTTTTGTAAATAATTGATTATCAATTATTTGTGCCAATATCTTTAAATGATAATTTTTTATCAGAAAATTAATCATTTTAATTTAAGAAAATTTTAGACGTGTAAGGTGGAATAATGCTGCGCTCTTTAGCCATATCAAACAAGGTCGTCACAGCCGCTCTTCCTTCATCTCCTAAGCCCTCGGTAAAATGATTGACATACAAGTCGATATGTTTTTGTCTCACCGTTTCATCCATCTCCTGTGCATGTTGCGCCACAAAATCATAACTCGCTTGCGGATTGTTAAAAGCATATTGAATGCTGCGCCGCATCACGCGTTCCATTTTTTGCTGAACGTCCAAGGGTAAATCACGTCGAACAACGATGCCGCCTAAGGGAATGGGTTTGTTCGTTGTTTTTTCCCAAAATTCGCCTAAATCCATGAGTTTAATCAAGCCATGGTTTTGGTAAGTAAAACGGTTTTCATGTATGATAACACCTGCCGCAACATCCCCCCTCAGTACAGCGCCTTCAATGTCGTGAAAAACATATTCTTTTTTGCTTTGCGCCTCTGGATAGGCTAAACTGAATAAAAAATTAGCTGTCGTATAAGTGCCTGGAATGGCGATAACTGATTGATTAATAGTCTTTTCTGCATCTTGCGATTTTGCAATAAGAAGCGGTCCAACACCATTGCCTAATGCGCTGCCCGATTCCAACAACGCATAAGCGTCAACGAGGTACGCAAAGGCATGATAGCTCAATTTCGTCACAGCCAATTCATGCCGCAAAGCACGATGATTCAATGCCTCGACATCTTCCATGACGAGTTCAAAAGTTAACCCCTCAGTATCAATCCGATTGTGAACCAGCGCATCGAAGATAAAGGTGTCGTTTGGACAGGGCGAAAAGCCGAGTGTTAGTTTCATTGACGTATTGATTAATGGTGACTGGGGATTGGTTATTTGTATATAAGTTTTAACCAATAACCAACAAAAATAGTCCAACTAATTGGCTGTCAATTAGTTGGACTATATATGAGTAGTCTATTAGAAACAAATAAAAAGCTAAAATGATTTATAAAAAAGCCTTTTTAGCTAAAATATTTTGTCTTTGTACCTACAAGAAAATTATTGCGATTGCAATTTGATGTCTGCTGCACCTGCACTTTTTGTAATCGCAAAATAAGAAAGAATGCACAAAACCATCAATGCAGCAACGAGATACCAAGTGATTTTTTCAATCGTTTCAGTCGAGCGGGCTGCACCAAACATTTGTTGCGCACCTGAACCATAAGTCGTGTCAATACCACCCCCTTTTGGGTTTTGAATCAAGACAGCTAACATCAATAAAAGGGCTACAATAGCCGTCAAAACAGTCAATACACCTAACATTTTTATCTTTTTTTAATTATAAATAATATGAAATATGAAGTAGTAATGAAGAAAAATGAGAGATGAAACATAAGGATTATTCATCATTCATCATTCATATCTCATCATTAAATACTGATTTTTTCAATTTTGGTTGCAAAGTAACTACTTTTTTCAGGAAACCGCAAAATCAATTTGCGATACATTTCAATTGATTTTATTTTATTTCCCTGCCAAGCCAACAAATCGGCTAAAGTTTCGGATACCAAATCGTCATCTTGCACCAAACTTTTGATAGCTAATTGGTGCATCGGACGACTTTTTTTCTTCTTATTTGGGTTCGATTCATATTCAGAAAATACTTCATCATCGTCGTCGTCATCATCTTCAACAAAGTGAACGGGTGATTTATCGTTTTGAGAACCGAACAAATTGTCTGGTACGTTGCTTTGTGTTTCAAATATTTCTACCATACTTTGCCGACTGATTCTGCGTATGGATTCGTCAGAAGCCAATGGCGTAATAGTTTGATTATCAGGCGTTTCTATTGTATTTTCAATCTGTTTTGTCGCACTAATTTGCGCAGCTTGCGACGTCATACGGAACTGACTCAACCACTCCGTAAAGGTCGGCTTTTTATCAAAGACAGGTTTTGTCTCTTGTTTTTCGACAATCGGGGCTTTGGTTTGATTGATAATTTCTAATTGTATGTTAGCTTTTTTCACGTCTTCTTCGCTTTCCTTTTCTATTGTTGTTAGGGTTGTTTCGTACTCTGGTAAGGCTTCCTCTAAATCTAATGATGGTTCAATATTTTCTTTTTCTGATAGGATTTTATTTATTATTTCATCCTCATTTTTTATTTCTTCGTCATGTATTATTTCTTCGGGTTCAATATTTTCTGTCTTTTCATCAAAATCAAAAAGAACGTCATCTGATATTGTTGACGAAGGAAAATCTGATTCCATCGTGGAAGGGGTCAATTCTGACAAATTGAGAGGGGCAGAGGTTGCTATTTCTGCTTTTACAAATTCTTCAAAGTCAACATGTTCGGTATCTGAAACGGGCGTTGTAACTACGGCTTCTATTGTATCCTCAACAAATTCTTCAAAATCTATATTTTTAGTTTCTGAAACAGGCGTTGTATCTACGACTTCTATTGTTTCTTCAACAAATTCATCAAAATCTACATGTTTAGTTTCACCAACAGATGTTGTATCTACGGCTTCATTTTCCTCATTTTCAACAGTTTTTGTATCTAAATTCAAGGTAGGTTCATTGAATTCTGATACCAAACTGTTGATTAAAGAGTCAATTTCCTCTTCATCTGTTCTATTTTTCTTAGATTTTTTTTCCTTGTTTTGTGACAAATTAGAGACATCAAATTCTCCTTTTTCATCATTCCCGTTGAAGGCGATGTCGTCAATTTCAAGTTTCCAATCTGAACCAAGTGAATCCAATTTCGTAGCGGATTGAACCGCTTGTGAAACTTGTCTTTCCGCTAAAAGGCGTTCAATATTGCTTAATTCTGTTAATTCTAAATACTCTTCTCCGAGAATAAAATTTTGCGGAACGAGCTTAAATGACTTTAATCTTTTAATTGTTTTATACAAATGTTTGCGGTTTGTTGTATAGGTTGCAGACATTTGAAGATTGCGGTCATAGTCTTTATGTTTGTTTAAATAGGACTTTTTCAAGAGCAAAATACGCAAATTCGCAGAATACGGATATTGCATCACAAGGGTTTTTAGCTCCTCATAACCGACAGAGTATAGATAACTCTCGTCTTGCAAATATGCTGTTAATTGCTCGTTTGTCATTTTTTATCCAAAAATACTAAGGGGGTATCTGTTTGCAAAATGATGAATGATAAATTATAAATGATGAATCTTTTAAAGATTGATTTACAATGTTTTAGGATTCAAAATAGTAGATTTTATTTCACCCATTTAATCAATATTTTTACTTGAAAACCGAAATATCGGGAACAAAATAGTGTGTTTTTACTAATTTATCTGCATTAAAGCCCTTAAATTGAAATAATCATTGTTTAGTTTTCAAAAGCTTTCATTTATTGGTTCTCTTACATTTACGAAATTTATAAAATATTTTAAAAATTGATAATCAGTATGTTATAAATAATTTCTCCCTCAAAACTCTATTTTAACACCTAAGAAATTATCCATTATCCATTAAAAAATTACCAGTTTTCAGTAAATGCCTTATTAAATATGTCTTCAAGGATTTTGTCCGTAATTGTTTTTATCAATTGGTCTTGAACCGTCAAAAGTTGAGTCGTCCCAGGGAAATCTGCTTGAAAAGTAAAAACCTGTTTCCAAGAACCTTTTTCGTTTTGAGTATCCGTCAACTCCACATTTATCGCTATTTTCAACTGATTGGTTTGCGCCACTTGCCCAGGTTGTGGTGCAATAGCGACAACGTCGTAACCAACCACTTGTCCAACAAAAACCAAATTAGCGTTGTCGTTATTTACAAGGCTTAGACGTGTATTATTTCTAATTTTATCTTTTAGTCGTTCCGTGAAATTTTGCGCCAAAGTAGGCGGTGCAGCTTGTGCATTACTGGTAAATAAACTGACGCTAAAAGTTTTCGTATCTGGCGAAATGGTTACGCCACGAAAGGAATAGCAACCCGTCAACGACAAGCAAAAGACGCTAAATAATAAGCAAAAAACACTGTTTTTAATTAATTTCATGCTGCTGTTTTTCGACAAAACGAAGAAAAAATAGAAATATGGTTGTCGGGCGGCAAATTTATTCTTTTTGTGTGGCTTATTTTACAAAAGCGACTGATAAAGTTTAATCCATTGTTCACCAATACCTTTATCGCTGAATTTTTTAACAAAATAAGACCCCCTCAGTATCATGTTGTTTCGCAAATTTTCATCATGCCATACGCGGTTTATTGCCGCTGCCAAAGCCTCAATATCATTCGGATTGATATAAATTGAATCGGGACCTCCTGCTTCCTCAAAACATGAATCAACACTTGAAATAACGGGCGTGCCTGACCACAAAGCCTCGATAATAGGGATGCCAAAACCTTCAAAAAATGAAGGTAAAACAAATACACGTGCCTGTTTGTATATCGTAGGCAAATCCGTAAAATCTATTTTCGGTATAAAAACAACCCGTTTTTGCAGACCATTTTCAACAACATATTTTTTTACTTTTTGAAAATAAGCACTACCATCGCCAATTACAACCAAATTCGTATCTCCTTGATTCTCAAGGAGTTTTAAAGATTTTACTAAACCTAAAAGATTTTTACGCTCATTGACGGTGCCGACATAAAGCATAAATTGTGTAGGTAAATTGTATTTTTTTACAATTTCAGTAGGATTACTGAGGGGGTGGTTTTTATAAAAAATAGGGTCGCAAGACTGATAAATAACTTGAATCTTTGAAGGCTCAATTTTGTAAAAATCAATAATATCCCGTTTGGTTTGTTCACTAATAGCCACCACAATATCTGCTTGTTGGCAGGCTTTTTTGAACTTAAAAGAGTAAATTTTTCTATCAATAAATGGATAAAAAGAGGGATAACGTTCGTGAATGAGGTCGTGAATAGTCACCACAGTCCGTACATTTTTAGGGATACTGAGGGGTAGTTCATGCGACAAACCATGAAATATTTGAACGTTTGATTTTTTAATATCTTTATTGATAGTATAGGAACGCCACAACGCGGGCAGTTTTTTGCCCAAACTCCCATTCGGCAAATGAATAGATACTGAGGGGTGCGTTGTAACCTTAGTCACACGTGGAATGTCGTTCAATTTAGGCGTAAAAAGATGGTATTCATTTTCTGGAAAATGAGTCGTTAAAGTCTCAATGAGGGTGCGGCTGTAATTGCCCAAACCCGTAAAATTTTGGAATGCTCGTTTAGCGTCATAACCGATTTTCATTTTGCAAAATTACAGATTCTTTGTTTAGATTTTGAAAACATACATGGATTAATCCATTATGCAAACCGTTTTATCTAAAAAAGAACTTCATTCATCATTCTGATAGCGTTATTTGCGTATTAGATGAATAAAATAATTAAAAATATCAAGCGGCTTTTGACGCGACGCGCCATTTATCATGCGGCTTTTTGGTTTGTTTTGCTTTGCGTTCTGACGTTGAGCGAGATGCGGGGCGGTGATGCGAGTTTTATCCATTTTTTTTCAAATGAATTGGTCAATATCCTATTTTACGCGGCGATATATTATGCGAATAGCGAGTTTTTGATTCCTAAATATTTGAAACCGAACAAGTTATGGACTTATCTCATTGGTTTAATAGGCGTTGCTTTGATATTGACGCCAATTAAGATTTTTATTCTATTTCAAAAATTTGCTAACTTTCCAGACGACCAGGACTTTTTGATTTCACATCAATCGTATTATTACTTGATTTCATTGATGACAGCGGGTATTTCCACGATTGTTAAGATTTCTTCCGATTGGTTGCGTCAAACACAGACGCAACGTGATTTAGAAACGCGTACGATGCAAACGGAGTTGAATTTTTTGAAATCTCAAATCAACCCACATTTTTTGTTCAATACCTTGAATAGTTTGTACGCTTTGACCTTGAAAAAGTCGGATGCCGCGCCAGAAGTGGTCATAAAGCTGTCGGAAATGATGCGTTATATGTTGTATGAATGTAATGAGCCACAAGTACCCCTCAGTAAAGAAATCAATTATATCCGAAATTATCTCGATTTGGAACGGTTGCGCCATAAAAATTTGGACATAAAATTTGAGGTGGAAGGCATTGTTGGTGATTTAAAAATCGCACCTTTGATTTTCATCGCCTTCATTGAAAATGCTTTCAAACACGGTGCAAGCAACCATATTTCAGATGGTTTTGTGCATATTCACGTTTATTTGGATGGTGAGGAATTGAATTTATATGTTGAAAATTCTAAACCTGAACAACAGCCCACACAAGACCATCGCAGAAGTGGCGGCATCGGTTTGGTGAATGTTAGGAGACGACTTAATATTTTGTATAAAAATAATTATAACTTAGAAGTGCACGACAAGCCCAATACTTATGGCGTTAATTTGTGGATGAAAATATTGCCAGATGCTGTAAGTCATTCGACATTGGTTAATAGTTAAAATACACATTTACGAAATTTCTAAAATTTCGTAAATCTTGATAATCAATAAGTTAGATTCAATTAAAACGTTTGAAAGTTATAACAATAAAAAAAATAAAAAATGAAAGTAATCATCGTTGACGACGAACCTTTGGCATTAGATGTCATGGAAACTTATGTTTCTCGAATGCCCAATTTAGAGCTTTTGGCACGCTGTAACAATGCTTTTGAAGCCAATGAAGCTTTAAAAAACAATGATATTGATTTGATGTTCCTCGATATTCAAATGCCGCAATTGACGGGTATTGATTTTTTGAAAACATTAAAAACACCGCCTATGGTCATTTTTACAACGGCTTACCAACAATATGCTGTTGAAGGCTTTGAATTGAATGCCATTGACTATTTGTTGAAGCCGATTTCGATGGATAGGTTTATGAAAGCAGTAAACAAAGCGAGCGAACAGTATGATTTACACCATCAAGAAGCTAAAAATGGCGTAAATACTGAGGGGGTAGCCGAACCAAAACCTGACTATATTTTTGTGAAAGCCGACAAAAAACTGCAACGTGTAAAGTTTTCTGATATACTTTATATTGAGGGTTTGAAGGATTATGTCATCATTAGAACCGAAACGGGGCGTATTATTTCTCTGCAAACGATGAAAAGTTTGGAAGACAAATTGCCTGTCGCTCAATTTGTGCGTGTTCACCGTTCTTTTATTGTTGGCATTGATAAAATTCATGCGATTGTAGGAAATATGGTTGAAGTTATTGAAAAAGGAGCAGCCAAACATTTACCGATTGGCAAAAACTATCGTGATGAATTGTTGGAGATGATTGAAAAGCATAAACTTTAAGCGTTATGTAAATCCTAACGTCGGCGAAGTTCAAAACCTCGCCGACGTTTAGAACGCTGAAATTACCTTTTCTGAAAAAAAATTAAAAATTTTAAACAAAGATAATATCCATATAAAAAATTGATTTTCAATATTTTATACAAATAAGAATAAGGAATACGGCTGTTTTAGGATTAAAGTTTTGGTATGAGGGATAAAAATTCAGACATTTAATTTACTTTTGTCGCAAGTCAAAACATTTATCTTTTCATAAAATTTTTCAACCAAAACAGGGAAGAAGTGGATAATGAGAGACAATCGCGGAAATTTGAAAGCGTTTATTCAAAGAAAGTCCGCGCAGGAAAACGGAGAACTTACTTTTTTGATGTTCGCAGAACCAAAGGAGAAGATTATTACCTCACCTTAACAGAAAGTAGCCGCCGCATGGACGGGGGTTATGAACGGCATAAGATTTTTCTTTACAAGGAAGACTTTAACCGTTTCATTGAGTCGCTTGAGGAAACGATTAATCATATCAAAACGGAGCTGATGCCGCAGTACGATTACGACGAGTTTACACGTCGGCAAGAGGAATATGAGGCACGGATACGTGAGGAAAATGAAACAGATGCAGAAGGGGAAAAGGTAGAACCTAAGGCATTTACGTTCAAAAAAAATGATATTGACGATGATGATATGAGTTGGTAATCGCTTGATAATGAGCCTTTTAACTGTTAAATCATATACAATATCGAAAAAATAAAATGAATGTTTCAAATATTCACAGCGAAGTCTTTTTACAAAGGTTTCGCTTTTTTATGCCTATAAATACTACAACTTTTATTAGTTTTACAGCGTTAAAAAACAACTTTCGTATTGCTTAAATTGATTAAATTATTAATTAGATGACAAATCAACCCGTTCAAGACCCAGGTCAAATCAATATCGAACTTCCAGAAGAAATTGCAGAAGGCATTTATTCTAATTTGGCGATAATTTCTCATTCAAATACTGAATTTGTTATAGATTTTGTGCGTATGATGCCCAATGTGCCTCAAGCACGCGTCAAAAGCCGTATCATTTTAACACCTGAACACGCAAAGCGTTTGTTGGGTGCTTTGATTGATAATGTCCGTAAATTTGAACAACAATTCGGTGCCATTGAAGAAAAAGATGTGCCGCCATTCCCTATGAGTTTTAATACGCCGAAGGCGCAAGCTTAGTATAAAAGGCAAAAAGCAAGGCGCAATTTGTCAATTGAAGTCAAATAAAAAGCGTTGGAAATCATTGATTTTCAACGCTTTTTGTATTTTTGAATTTTAGGTTTTAAAAATCAAAAATAATGAATCAGAAAGTACAGTCTTTATGGGAAAAATTGGAACAAGACCGCTTGTCGTTGTTTCAATTTTTGGAAAAACAGGACCCCTCAGTATTGAACAAAAAACCTGCCCCTGATAAGTGGTCAGTCAATCAAAATATTTTTCATCTCATCGGTGCGGAATCTGCATCGATGGCTTATATGAAAAAAAAATTGAGTTTTGGAACGGATGATTTACCACAAGCGGGTTTTAAAAGTCGTTGGCGAAGGTTCATGTTGCGGGCTGCTTTTGCTTTGCCTTTAAAATTCAAAGCACCGCCACAATTAGATAAGATTCCTGACGATTTGAATTTTGAAGAATTGAAACAACGTTGGGCATCGTTGCGTGCAGAATATTATGATTTTTTGAAGGATATGCCTGATACAATGGTTACTGCCGAACTCTGGCGGCATCAGATTGCAGGAAAAATGACCATTTTGCAAATGATTGACTTTTTTGAAGACCATGTGAATCGGCATAAAAGCCAAATAGAAAGAACTTTGGTAATGGTGAATAATTTAATGGTGAATGGTGAATGGTGAATAATTTAATGGTGAATGGTGAATAATTTAATGGTGAATGGTGAATAATTTAATGGTGAATATAGCTAAGTTTCACCATTCACCATTCACCATTCACTCAAACTTGTTCAGGTGCTAAACGTACCACCAAACCATCAATTTCTTCGTGCATTTTGATTTGACAACCTAAACGGCTGTTATCTTTGACGTGCGTTGCTTGGTCAAGCATTGCCCATTCATCGTCGGTTGGTTCAGGTAGGTCGTGTTCACTTTCGACATACACTTGGCAAGTCGCACACAAAGCCATGCCGCCGCACACACCTTCAACGGGTAATTCGTAGCTTTTACAAACTTCCATCAAACTTAAAGGTATGCCCAATGGGACTTCTAAATCGTGTGCTTCGTCGAAGCGGTCAATGACTGTGATTGTTATGTTTTCTTTCATTATTTCGTTTTTGAATGGGCGTTATCCATTGTATTTTTTCAATGGGCGTTACCCATTGCTAACACATTACGCCTTTTCAAGGCTATCTGTTAATCATTATACATTATCAACTATCAGTTATCCACTATTTAAAGACCATCTATACCTGTAACAGTCGTGTATTTGAACGATAGTTTTTTATCGGGATAAACGATTTTGAAAGCCGATTGAACCGCTAATGTTGCTTCATGGAAGCCGCACAATATCAATTTCAATTTGCCGGGATACGTATTAATATCACCAATGGCAAAAATGCCTTTTTCGCTGGTCGCATAATCGAAGGTATTGACCTCAATGGCATTTTTATCAATCGCTAAACCCCAATCGCCAATAGGACCGAGTTTTGGCGAAAGCCCAAAAAGTGGCACAAAATGGTCTGTTTTTTTATGAATCAACCCCTCCGTATCGTGCTTGATAACGACTTCGTCGAGTACGCCGTTGCCGTTTAGACCGATAACTTCGGATTGTGTTACGACTTTTATTTTACCTGCATCGCGCAAATGCATGACTTTTTCAACGCTGTCCAATGCGCCTCTAAATTCGCTGCGTCTGTGGATTAAAGTGAGTTCATCAGTTAAGTCAGCAAGGTATATTGACCAATCTAAGGCAGAATCACCGCCGCCAGAAATGACAACTTTTTTACCACGATACAATTCAGGGTCACGCACAATGTACTCAACGCCTTTGTCTTCAAATTGAGCAATGTTCGCAATCGGCGGTTTGCGGGGTTCAAACGAACCTAAGCCACCTGCGATGAAAATGACAGGTGCAGTGATTTCCGTACCACGTGCAGTCGTAAGTTTAAAATGTCCGTTTTCTAATTTTTCAATGCTTTCTGCCCGTTCGCCTAAGGTGAAAGAGGGTTTGAACGGCTCGATTTGTTGCATCAAATTTTTGACCAAATCACCCGCCAATACTGAGGGGTAGCCTGGAATATCGTAAATGGGTTTTTTCGGATATATTTCCGACAATTGACCACCGACTTGCGGCAAGGCATCAATCAAATGGCAACGCAGTTTTAACAAACCCGCTTCAAAAACAGCGAATAAGCCAACAGGACCTGCACCTATGATGAGAATATCTGTTGAAATCATTATTTTTTAAGATGTTGAGTAAAAAGACCAAAGATATTAAGACAACAATAAAAACGCTAAAAGACTGCAAAATTAGAATATTTGCGTACATTACTAAATGACATGAATCACTAATTCGTAAGGAATTTAAGCATTGGGGTTGTCTTAAACACTTTATTTATAATAACAATAAAAAAGGGAAACCGCTTTCGCCATTTCCCTTCTTTATTTTGGAACCTAAATAAGTAAACTACAAAGTAGAATGATTTGTTTTAAAAGAAAGTTAAACTATTGAAATCAATATATTAAGCGAAGTCTTTTATCTTAAAATCTTTTGTCTTTGTATTTAACTTATGGTCTTACTTTACTTTATCGAAAACTGCTTTGAACGCTTCGGGGCTGTTAAGCGCCAAATCCGCTAAAACTTTGCGATTCAGTTCGATACCCGATTTGCTGAGTTTGTGCATAAAAACAGAGTAACTCAAGCCCAATTGGCGAGTCGCTGCGTTGATACGCGCAATCCACAATCTGCGGTAAGCACGTTTTTTCAATTTACGACCGACATAAGCATAACCATTGGCTTTGTCAACCGCGTTTTTCGCAACTGTGAAAACTTTCGAGCGTGCGCCGAAGTAACCACGAGCTGCCTTCAATACTTTCTTGCGTCTCTGACGAGCCGCAACCGAGTTCACTGAACGAGGCATATTTTAAGATTTTTAGTACAAAACAGAGGTTTATTCTAATTGATAATTGATAATGTATAATTGATAATATTCAGATATTATCCACTATCCATTTTCCATTATACACTAAAAAAGAACACTTTTGTTCTGTTTTCTCGTTAAAAAAAAGATTTTACATCTGACAAAATAAAATGAGAACGAGTGACAAAAAATCACCATTCATCATTCACCATTCGCCATTAAATTAGTGGTTGCTACCTAAACCCAACAGCGTTTTGATTCGGGGTGTGTCAACAGCACTAACAAGTGTCGTACCTTCTGTACGGCTCTTCGCTTTCGCGGATTTCTTACGCATTAAGTGACGGTGGTATGCGCCTGCGCGCTTGATTTTACCTGAGCCAGTCACCTTAAAACGCTTCTTCGCGCTCGAATTTGATTTAATTTTTGGCATGATTCAATTGCTTTTAAAAATTGAGGTGCAAAAGTAATATTATTGAGTGAATGACAAAAGGTAAAGGCGATTTTTTTTCAAAAATACCTTTGCCTTTTGTTAAAGGGCATTGTTCATTGCTCGTTTGAGCATTTTCCAATAACCTATCCCCAAAAACTATTTAGCTTTTTTCTTAGGTGCGATGAAGACAAACATACGCTTGCCTTCCATTTTCGGTAAGCCTTCGGGCGTGCCGTAATCGTCTAACGCTTGAATAAAACGGAGGAGCAATAATTCGCCACGAGCGGTGAACGTAATGCCACGACCTTTAAACTGCACATAAGCCCGCACTTTTGAGCCTTCTTTCAAAAACTCAATCGCATGACGGACTTTGAAGTCAATATCATGGTCGCCTGTTTCAGGCGTGAAACGTATCTCTTTAATGACCGTTTTGGTCGTATTTGCTTTGATTTCCTTTTCGCGCTTCTTTTTTTGATACAAAAACTTGCTGTAATCAACAACGCGACAAACTGGAGGTGCTGCATTTGGGGTAATTTCGACGAGGTCGAGTCCCGCTTTTTCAGCCCATTCAAGGACTTTCAGCGTTTTATAAACGCCAACTTCGATAGGTTCGCCAACAAATTCACTTAATGCTTCAAGTGAGTCGCCAACGAGACGGATTTCAGGTACGCGGATGAGTTTGTTAATACGGTGTTCTGCTTCTGGTTCTTTGCGCGGAACGTAGGGTCTGTATGACTTAGCCAATAGATTCTTTTTTTGTTAAAAAATAATAATAATTCTAAAAATGGATTTCCCATTCTTTACAAAAACGCTGTTTTGTAAATATTTTGCGAAGTTAAGACAAATTTCAGACCTACTATACTTGCTTCTTTGATTTTTTTTTTAAAATTATTGAATTCTTGTATTGTTTTGATTGTTGTATTGTTAAATTTTTAGTGGAAAGCAATGCAACAATTTAACAATACAACAATCAAAACAATACAATTCATTTTAGAAATCTGCTGACAATCCCAATACCCAATGCCTTCCTGCCTGTGGAAAATAGCCTGTTAGATTGTAAATATTATTACCTTCTGAACGGGCATAAGGGTCGTCTGGACGTGGGTCATAACTCGCTGAGCTAAAACGGTAAGTCCAAGCATTATTCGCATATTTTTTATCGAAGATGTTGTTAACCAATAGTTTAAGTGTTAGGTTTTTTACTTTATTGAAACTTGTTCTATAATTTAACTGACAATTTGTATAGCTGAAAGCGGGTAAAGCGGTGTTTGCATTTGAACTGTTGTCAATAAACTGCTGACCGACGTATTTTACTGAGGGGGTCAAACTTAACTCATTTTTTCCTTTTTTCAACAATGTGAAAACAAATGACGAATTGGCAATAACGTTGGGTGAAAAAGCCAAATCTGTTTTACCATGATTCACTGTTTTTTGTCCGCCCGTATCCCAATCATCAATAAATTCAGTAAAATCTTTTATTTTATTTTCAGAAAAACTGGCGTTTCCGTTGAACGTTAACCAATCCGTTAATGCCCAAACGCCTTCTAATTCGATGCCGCGACGATAACTTTTAGGTACATTGACCCGAATTTGTTCACCTACATCGTTGATATTGCCTGTTACAACAAGCTGATTGTCATAAGACATCAAAAATAAATTGCCACTGATACTTGCGTTTTGCCAACGGTGTTGCAAGCCCATTTCAACGTCAATCATTGACTCGGCTTTTGGTAAATTCGTTAATTCATTGTCAGTTAAATCATTACGATTGGGTTCACGGTTTGCGACTGCGGCACTGGCATAAAAACGTGTACCTGTTTTGTTTTCAACAACAAATCCTAATTTTGGATTGAAAAAATCCCATTTTAAGTCACGCCCAACATTGCGAAGTTTTTTATCTATCCCCTCAGTATTATAGGCAACGCGGCGATATTGTAAATCGAGGAAAAGCGAAAAAACGTCATTGACCGCATAATTAACTTTTTCATAAATATTAAAATCTGTTTTGCGAGAAAGGCTGCGATAAAATTCCGTAGGCGTTTTTGCAAAATTAACATCTTTTGTTGCCCAAATGATTTGACCATAGTGATGACCATCGTAGCGATTTATACCACCGCCTGTAATTGATTCCCACCCATCTTTTTGAAAAGTCGCTGACCATATACCACCATAAAAATCATTATCGAGCCATAAACGACGCACCAAATCTGTGGTGTCTTTACGTCCTGGAATATATTTTTTTAGTCTTTGTGCTGCTTTGTATTCTTCGTAGAAACCCTTTCCTTTTGTGTAATGTAATGATGCATTGACGTTCCAAAATCTTGAAAATGAATGGTTTAGCATCAACTGAACATGCGTTTGACCATAATCATCTACTTGATTTTCATAGGGTGACGAAGCGCGGTCTGTTCCTGCAGGATTGTAAGTCCGCAACTTTGAATCGTTCATGTATGATTCTGGAATGCCATACCATGATTGATACGTCCGTTCATTACCTGTCATAATTTTGAGGCGTAATGACGTATTTTTCATCAAATAATTGGCAGACAAATAGGCTGAACCCAATTTCGATGACGCGCGGTCAACATAACCATCGCTGACGATGCGTGACAAACGACCATCAACTGACAAACCATTACGCATCAAGCCAGAACCAAAGGAAATCGTGTTTTTCAAAGTGCCAAAAGAACCACCTGCACCTGAATAGCTGATGAATTTTTCGCTGATTAATGGATTTGTCACCACATTAATCGTTGCGCCAAAAGCCCCTGCGCCATTCGTAGAAGTGCCTACGCCACGCTGAATTTGAATCATCGAAGTCGAAGCGGACAAGTCGGGTAAGTTCACCCAATAAACGCCTTGACTTTCAGAATCATTGAGTGGCACTCCGTCAATCGTCACGTTTGTACGTGTCGCATCACTGCCGCGAATCCGTAAACCGGTGTAGCCAATACCCGCCCCTGCATCAGAAGTTTCGACTACTGAGGGGGTGCTTTTGAGCAAAAAAGGAATGTCTTGACCAAAATCATTTTGGCGAATTTGCTCCTTTTTGATGTTCGTAAAACTCATCGGTGTTTTGCTGCCTGCCATTGTTGCCGAAATCGTAACTTCTTGTAAATCAATCTGTTTCAAAGAATCCGCCTGTTGTGCATGGACAAAAGAGTAGGAGAGAAGGAGGACGAAAAGCGCAGATGTGCGCAAGTTTGCAAGGCTGTTTCCTTGCGTTTTTTTGTTTAATTTAAACATTTTAAAACATGAAAATTTGGTAAAAAAAAATGCCGACTGTTGGGACAATCGGCGATTTTTTAAACCTCGTTGAGTTGATACCACGGAAATGATGAATGATAAATTATGAATAATGAATTTTTTCCGCAGTATAAACTTTTTCGTCGGCAACATTACTTGCCTACGTTCAACGGGTATAATCTCAGCCTTTTTTTTCAAAAAAGCACCCCAACGCCGCAAAGGTAAGAAAGGATTTCAAAATTCCAAGTTCCTTTAAGTACAGACTAATTTTTCTTAGGAGACCACAGATGAGACTGATTTGACTAATTTTCACTGATTTTTTTCTGTGAATAAATTAAAATCAGTGAAAACCAGTCAAATCAGTCTCATCTGTGGTCTCCTATGTCACTTGCGAATTACCTTTGCGAAAAAAATAGAAATGACGCTTGAAGAATTCGAATTGCTCAAAACGCCCGAAGCACGGAAATTGATTTTAGAAAATGCTGACACTGACCCCTCAGTATTTGCGCTCAAAAATCGAAATCCGACTTTGGCAACGCAATTGAAATATTGGCAACGCAGCCGCTTGAAGTTGCCGAGTCTGTATGCTGTTCAAGCGATTGTGCCGCCGTTGGCTTTTGAGCAATGCAGCAGCGAATTAGCAGCATCAGCAAAGGAGGCTTCGGGCAAACGATGTTTGGATTTGACGTGTGGTTTGGGCATTGATACGTTGCATTTTTCAAAACATTTTGAAGAAGTTATTGCCATTGAACAGAACGCTGTTTTGGCAGAAGTCGTGCGTTTTAATTTGGAACTTTTAGATGTTAAAAATGTCAAAATTCTAACAGAATCGGCTGAAAACTATATAAATTCCTACGAAGGTGAGCCATTTGACCTCATTTTTATTGACCCTGCAAGGCGTGATGATGTGGGTAAAAAAGTCTTTTTGCCCGAAGATTGTTCGCCTAATATTGTTACATTATTGCCCAAATTGAAAAAAATCAGTAAGCGTATTATGGTCAAAATGTCGCCGATGTATGATGTAGATGCAGCGATTAGGCAGTTTCCAGATGTGGATTCCGTCAGTGTTTTGAGCATGGATAATGAATGTAAAGAAGTGATTTTAGACTTTAAAATCAATGAAAATGCGGATTCAGATTTAGGAAATTTTCAAAATTTCCAAAATCTTAAACCGACTGTTTTTGTTAAAATTAATGACGATAATCAGTTTTTAAGCATTGAAAAAACAAATAAAACGCTTGAAAATGCTCTTTATACTGTTGAGGAACGAAATCCCGAGGGCATCGGGAAGGGGATGAATTTCATCAATGAACCAGATGTAGCATTTTATAAAGCACGTATGTTGCCGTCGTTTTATGACGTATTTTTAAAAAATAATGAAGCCTTTTTGACTTCTAAGAATGGTTTTTTTCTTTCAAAAAGTATTGGTTCAGAAAAAATATCTGCTCGTGTTTTTAAGATTTTAGAGACGTGGGAATATCATCCCAAAAAAATAAAAGGGCAACTGAAAACCTTGAATATCAATACTTTAAATGTAGTCCAACGCAATTTTCCTTTTTCCACACAACAGATTCGAACGGCTTTAAATGTCAAAGAAGGTGGTGATTTATTTTTGATTTGTACGCTTGTGAATAGTCAAAAAGTTGTTTGGTTGGCTGAAAAATGTTAGTTGTTTTTTTGTCATGCTGAGCGCAGCGAAAGCATCTGGATT
>JANLQI010000365.1:0-10287 GCA_031367705.1 Saprospiraceae bacterium
TTGGCGATTTCTAATTTCGGCAAATAGTGTCGAGTCATCAGTAGGGTAGCGGACTCGTGGTAGGTTTTATCTTTACTACCCACTTTTTCATGGTATGTGAGCGTCCATTGTTCATTACTTTCCTCAGATACTGAGGGGTCATTTATGATGCGTGTGTTGGCTGTTAAGGTCTTAGCCAAATGGTTTTTATCTTTTTCTTTGACGGCTAAATTAAAATTAATTGGAATAAGTGACTTCAACTTGGCGTTAAAAGTAGGTTGCTCTTTATGTTTTAAGAAAAAATCAAAAGTCTTACCGTCAATCGTATTTGAGAATTGATAAAGGAATTGTTGGAACTCCACTTTGAGAAGTGTATCCACAGGCATTTCTTTGATGAGTACATCTGTGAGAGATTCGGTACTCAATCCCAACTTTCTTTTTAATTGAGCAAAACCCAATAAAAAGGTCAAATCTCTTTGCTTATTAGAAAGATTCTGCTGCATTTTCAGATAAATTTTGCCGTACTGCATGTTGTTAATAACCTCTTCGAGCTGACGTTTGAAGGGCGCAACACCGCCATAACCTCTATTGCTGGTTACTAATTCGCCAAGGGCATTGACAACCAGTGTGGTCGGATATGCTTGAACCATGTATTGAGAGGCAATTTGTTGACCCCCACGTTCTGCGTCAGCTTTAAAATTGATGAAAAAAGCATTCATCAAGTCGGCAATTTCTGCATTTTCAAAGGCTTCGGTTGCCATTATTTTGCAGGGCTTGCACCAATCGGTATAGACATCAATGAATATGAGTTTATTTTGTTGTTTAGCCGCTTCTTTGGCCTCGTTGAAGCTGCCTTTGAAAAACACAACTGTTTTTGAATTCTGTTTTTCGATACTTAAAATCTCTTTGACTTTTTTCTCGGTTTTAACTAAGGTCAGCGTTTCATCGTCTTTTTCCTTTGTTGGTGTCGTGGTTAGCGATGTTTCTTGTTCAGGCGTTGTTGATTTTATAAAATTAAAGTCTTCCCAAAAGGAGTCATCAAAGTTTGAAATGTTTTCTCCAAGCGATTCATTTTCGCCAATTTGTTCTTTTAAGGCAAAACGTTTGACATTTTCAGTCGTTATTTCGGTGACTAAACATTCCAATTTATTGGTTAAGGTTGCTATGTTCCCTTTGTAATTGTAAGTATTTTCAACGTTTGCGCTTTTAAAATAGAGCCTGTCTTGGTAGGCAGCATAGTTAATGACGTAGCTTCTTTTTATTAACTCAATGGGTGATTTGTTATTGTTATATTCGATATTCATAACACGTAAACCTCTGGGAGACAAATCGAATTCAGCTCTCACTAAGGCTTTAGTGGCTGTATCAATATACATTTTGCCTTTTACAAAATCGGCGTCATTGGGTAATAAAGCTCTTTGGCTTGAATCTGCGGGTGAAAAATCAATGATATAGACTAATTGATCGTTGACCAATTCATAACCTGTATGAATTAAATTAAATTGATCCATGTGCATCAAAAAGAACTGAGGGCTTTTGATAATATCTAAAGTCACAGCAGCCGTTGGACCATTGACAATCAGGGGAAGGCCATACTGTTTGTCACCTCTTAAAATGATAGAAGGTAAGTTTTTTTTACGTCCCTTTACGAGACGTACATGGTCATTATTTTTATTAACAGACGATTTATAAACTTCAACAATGCCTTCTGATTGATAAAAATATTGTTCGGTATCTTTTTCTTTTGTTATTTCACGACAAAATAACTGCATTTTTACAGGCTCTGTATTATAATTTTTGTCTCGTTGTTTCAAAACAGCTTTGATGATTTTACGGGCATCTAAGGACTGCACAACAAATTCGCTGAGACCAATATCGCTGGGCTGCATCAACACTTTTTTGAGCTCAGTAGTCTTAATATCCTTTACGGCAAGGCGGTATGAAACATAACCAATGCAGGAAAATACCAAGGTATCGGACATTCTTTCCTTTGGTATTTTGATGATATAACCACCTAAGTCGTTGGACGATGTGCCGATTGAGTGGGTAGGAAAGCCGATATTGACATAAGGAATACCATTATTGGTTTTGCTGTCCAAGACATTGCCTTCAAGTGTCAATATTTGCGCTTGGAGTGTCGGAACTATGAGTATAAACGCCCATAAAAGGCTTAATTTGGGTATTTTTATCTTGATTTTCATTCCCTTGTGTGTGTTTAGAGGTGTATCTATTGTCTTGAAAAATCAGCCAAAAATAAACATTTTTCTTGATTGTTTATTAAAATACCCCCCTCAGTATTTATACAAAAAAAAGACGATAAAACGGCTGAAAGCGTCTTATCGTCTTGTTCTTTATATCCTAAACTTTTGTAAACTTACTTAAACCGAATTTGATACGGAATCCGCATCTGAGGCGTTTTCCACGTTTGCATTTTCTTGAAATACGTATAAAATTCAGCGTATTCGCCCAGTTCGGCCTTAATAGCAGCTGCTTTTAAACTTTCAGGAGATGATTTTTCACCTGTGATGTTTTCAATGAGCTGCTGGATGGGTGATTTCAATTTTGGATATTCACTCGTTTTATATTCCGTAATACCTGCCTTTGCGGCTGCTGAAGCAATTGCTTCATTCAAGCCACCGATGCGGTCAACCAAACCGATGTTTTTTGCCGTTGTACCCAACCAAATACGTCCTTGTGCGATGGCATGAACTTGGTCGCGGGTCATTTTACGGCACGTACCTACGCGATTGAGGAAGGTTTCGTAAATGCTATCGGTTTGCATTTGGAGTATCTTTCCTTCGTAATTGTCATTATCAAAAAAGACATTCATACCATCTGCATGTGCGGCAGTTTTGACTGTATCGAAACTGATGCCCATTTTGGTTTTAAAGGTCTTTTGAAGACTTGGAATCATACTGAACACACCAATAGAACCCGTCAAACTCATTGGTTCTGCATAAATAGAATCCGAAGCACAGGCAATATAATAACCACCCGAAGCCGCATAATCGCTGAAAGAAGACACAACAACCTTACCTTGTTTGCGTGCCAAATCCAATTCTCGCCAAATCATATCGGATGACACAGCAGAACCACCGCCTGAATTGATGCGCAAAACGATGGCTTTTACATTGTCGTCTTCACGCAGTTTGCGGATGATTTTAGCGTAGCGGTGCCCGTCAATTGAGCCATTAACTTCTTTACTATTGGTTGAATAATTAATATCGCCTTCGGCATAGACGATGGCAATTTTGTTTTTACTCTTACCTGTTTCTTTTTTGACTGTCTGGGCATAATCTGAAAGAGATATGGAGTGAATTTTATCCTTTCCTTTCAGACCTAATTTAGTGCGAAGTGTAACCAAGGCTTCGTCATAGTACCCCTCAGTATCCACCATTCTTAAGCGAACAGCTTCGTGTGCGCTTGAAATTTTTAAGTCATTGGCATAAGCAAAGAGGTCTTTTTTATCAATTTTACGTGATTTTGAGATGTCATTCAAATAAAAATCGTACAAACCAGTCAAATACTCACGCATTTGCAAACGGTTTTGGTCGCTCATTTTGTCCAAGCGGAAAGGCTCGGTGGCGCTTTTGAATTGACCTGCATAATAAATTTGCCATTTAATGTCAAGACGGTCAAACATGTCTTTCATAAACGGAATTTCAGCAGCAAAACCTTTGAAATCAATATCACCCGTTGGATTGAGGCAAATAGTATCGGCTATGGAAGCTAAATAATAGCCGCCTTGCGAATAGAAATCAGCATAAGCATAAACGAATTTGCCGCTTTGCTTGAATTTCTCAATCGCTTGACGAATCTCTACAACTTTTGGAAATTCCGTAGCAATAAAACGGGTATTGATGAAGATGCCTTTGATTTTGTTGTCGGTAGCCGCATGGTCAATCGCAGCGAGCAATGATGTTAGACCGACAGCTTTTTTGCTGTCGAAAATATTATCATTTTGGGTATTTCCTGTGAGTTCAGGAATCATTTCTTCCAATTTGATTTCTAAAACGCTGTTCGATTCGACAGTTTTAACACTGTCTTCTCCCGCACTCGCAAAACCAGCTGCGGAAATGACACCGAACAAGACCAATGCTATCATAGCGAGAAAAACGCCGAGGCATGAGGCAAACACGAATTTGAAGAACTGCTGCATAATATGATTTTTGAATTTGAGTGGTAATGAAATTTAATAAAATGGCTGTTTGGTATGGAACAAATGTATGTCTGTCTCTATGAACCACCATTTTTTTTAGATAAAGGCTATTAAAAGAAAGATGTTTAGACATATATTGGTTGATGAGTGGTTTATTGGGGAAGAAATGACGGTTTATACTGAGGGGGTGGCTTTGGTCTAAAAGTGAATGAGAAAAAAAAATCTGTTAAGGTATTGTGACTCTTATGTCTGACCTTTGCATTGTTCAAAAACTTTTTGCAAAAAGAGGATGTTATAAATACAAAAAAGGTCTAAGAATGATAAAGTTAATTTGGGTGGGTATATATGGTGTGGTTTCGTTTTTGTCATGCAATTCAACCCCCTCAGTATCCAAAGTTTCAGAATCTAAAAAAGTAATGGTCACAATGCAAGATTCAATTAAATCAGAAGATTTAGAAATTGCGACATTAGGCGGTGGTTGTTTTTGGTGCATCGAAGCGGTTTTTGATGAACTAAAAGGTGTCGAAAAAGCAGTCAGTGGCTACACGGGTGGTACTAAAGTAAACCCGACTTATCGGGAAGTATGTTATGGCAATACAGGACATGCGGAGGTCATAAATGTGTATTTTGACCCTAAAATCATCTCTTATGACGATATTTTACGTGTCTTTTTTCATGTCCATGACCCAACGACATTGAATCGTCAAGGCAATGATGCGGGACCTCAATATCGTTCTGCTATTTTCTACCACAGCGATGTGCAAAAAGAGTCGGCAAAAAAAATAATTGATGAAATTGAAAAAAGTGGATTGTGGAGTAACAAGATTGTAACAGAAGTCACTATGTTTGCACGTTTCTTTGTGGCTGAGGATATTCATCAAGAATATTATAAAATCAATGGTCATGAGCCTTACTGCTCTTATGTGATTTCGCCAAAGATGTCAAAATTTAGAAAGGAGTTCAAAAATAGACTGAAAGAGTAATGGATAATGGATAGTTGATAATGGATAATAATGAGCAAAATTATCCATTATCAACTATCCATTATCCACTATAAAAAGATATTAATGTTTGATAATTAATTGGTTTTTAGTTGGAGGCAGTACAGTGCGTACTGCCTTTTTTGTTTTTAGGCAGTATTTGGAATTGTATTTGTAATTGACCCCCTCAGTAGAGACGCAATATTATGTGCCTCTATTGATTTTGCAACAAATGATTCATTTTTAAAGTAAAAGAGTTATATTTGCACGCCTTTTTGAGAGCGATTTGAAAAAGGCTTATTTGTTAGAAAATAATTTTTATAAAACGATAGTAATCAGTCGTTTAGGAGTTCTTTATAAAATAATTGACAACCAAAAGTCCCTCAGAGACAGAAAAGCAGACTCAATACTGAGGGGGCGGATTTTTTAAAAAATAAATGTTATAAGTGATGCAATCGAAAGGAATTGTTAAGTTTTTCTTGGTGCTACTGACTTTGATTTGTGCAGGGCAATTTATCTATTACATTCCCACGAGCCGTGTTGAACGTGAGGCGGAAAACAAAGCAAAGATAGCGGCAGAAGCGGCAGCACCTGAAAATAAGGCAGCAGCAGCGAAAATTGCCCGTCTCTCTTACCTTGACTCTATGTCAAGTGAAAAGATATGGACGGTGCCATTGGTGGGTAGCTATACTTATCAGGACTTGAAATCTAAGCAATTGGCTTTGGGTCTCGATTTGAAAGGCGGTATGAGTGTCTTGTTGCAAGTGGATTTGAAGGATTTCCTCATCTCTTTGAGTGGCAATTCAACAGACCCGAACTTCACCAAAGCCATCGAAAATGCAACGGCTTTAAAAGCGAATGCTTCGGGTGATTTCATCTCATTGTTCGTTCAAGAATACAAAAAATTGGCAGGTGACAATCGCTTGGCATCTATTTTTGCACGTAATGAGTCATTGAAACAACTCATAAATATCGAGTCAGGCGACAATGCTGTTCAAAATGTCATTCGTCAAAAAGCAGACGAAACCGTTGGTGAAACGTATAAGCGTTTGAAACAACGTATTGATAAATTGGGTGTGGTTCAACCGAACGTGTCACTCGACAAATCGCGCGATATTATCATCGTCGAATTACCAGGTATTGAAAACCCTGAACGTGCACGTGGTTTGTTGACAAGTGCAGCGAATTTGGAGTTCTGGGAAGTCTATCGCGCATCTGACAATGGCATCATGGCAGCTTTGCAAGAGGCTGACAATACATTGAAGGCAACACAATTGGGTATTAAAACGGATTCTTTATCTAAAGATTCTACTTCTGCAGTCTCAAATTTAGGTGGCCCTTTATTGGCTCTTTTGCAACCTAATCCAGGAACAATGTCTCCTGCGGTGATTGGTTCAGCAGATAAAAATAAAAGAAATCAAATTTCAGAATATTTGGCAAAACCAGAAGTCGCTTCTAAATTTCCAAATGATTTGAAATTTGCATGGTCAAAAGACGCTGTTGTTGACCAAACAGGTAAGTCAACAGGTCAATATGAATTGTATGCCCTTAAAAAATCTGTCGGTAAAGATGGACCAGCACTTGATGGTGGTCGTGTAACCGATGCCCGTGCTAACAGCACTGAAAAAGGTGGTAGTGGCATGGAAGTTTCGCTTCAAATGGATGCACAAGGGGCAGCTGCTTGGGGGCAATTGACAAGCCAATGTGCGCGTGACAACAACCGTGAAGTTGCGATAGTATTAGATAATGATGTTGTTTCTGCACCGCGTGTTATCAGTCCAATCTTAGAAGGTCGTTCTTCTATCACAGGTAACTATACTGTTCAAGAAGCACAGGATTTAGCGTCTATTCTTCAAGTAGGTAAATTGCCTGCCAGAGCAGAAATCATTCAAGAGAATACAGTTGGACCATCATTGGGTGCAGAAAATATCCGCAACTCAGTCATGGCTTTAGGCTTGTCTTTCTTGTCTATTTTGCTTTTCATGGTCATCTATTATAGTACAGGTGGTGTCATTTCGATTATCGCTTTGTTTGCTAACTTATTCTTTATCGTAGGTTCATTGACATCTTATGGTACTGTTTTGACCCTTCCAGGCATTGCAGGTATCGTTTTGACAATGGCTATGGCGGTTGACGCAAACGTTATCATCTATGAGCGTATTCGTGAAGAATTGGCAGAAGGCAAATCAACAATGCTCGCTATATCCGAAGGTTTCAAACACTCCATGTCTGCCGTTATTGACGGTCACGTCACGGCTTTGTTGACATCATTGGTGTTGATTTGGCAAGGTATCGGTGCCATTAAAGGTTTCGGTGTCGTCTTAGCGATTGGTGTTATTTTTACGCTTTTCACAGCAATTTTGGTCAGCCGCTTAATTGTTGATTGGTGGACTGGCAGAGGCAATGAAATCCGTTTCTTCGCAAAATTCAGCGAAGGTGCATTCAAAAATATTCATTGGGACTGGATGAAGTTACGCCTTAAAGCGTATGCTTTCTCTACGGTTATTGTTATTGCAGGTATTGTCAGTTTCTTTACACGTGGTTTTGAATTGGGTGTTGACTTTACAGGGGGGTACAAATATGAAGTTGCTTTTGACCGTGCTGTATCGGCTGAACAAGTGCGTGAGGCATTGACTAAATCATTTGAAGGTCAGTCAACGATTGTAAAAGCAGTTAATACGGACAATACATTCGATATTACAACCGCTTATTTGAGTAAAGAAACAACGGCTGATGCACAAGATAAAGTATTATCTAAATTGCATGAAGGTGTTAATTCGCTTGTTGGTGGCAACCTTGACATGGAAAAATTCAAGGCTCACGATGCCAACACGACACACATTAAGTCTTCAGTGAAAGTCGGTCCAACCGTTGCAGATGATATCAAACGCAGCTCTTTGTTGACAACGTTGTTTGGTGTACTCATCATTGGGGCATACATCTTTATTCGTTTCAACCGTTGGCAATATTCTATCGGTTTGGTTATTGCGGCTTTACACGACGTTTTGATTACTGTTTCTTTGTTTACATTACTGCATGGTATTGTGCCGTGGAGTATGGAAATCAATCAAGACTTCATCGCTGCCTTGCTGACCATCATCGGTTATTCCGTGAACGACACCGTTATCGTTTATGACCGTATTCGCGAGTACATGCGTAAATATACGAATAAGCCAATGGCGCAAGTCATCAACGACGGTATCAACTCAACAATGAGCCGTACCATTATTACGTCATTAACGGTATTGATTGTAACGTTCATCCTCTTCCTCGTCGGTGGTGCAGGTATCAAAGGTTTTGCCTTTGCCTTGTTCGTCGGTATGTTAGCGGGAACTTATTCTTCGATCTTCATTGCAGCACCTGTCATGATGGACTTGTCTAAAAACCTCGACCTTTCAGAATACAAACCTGAAACAACTTCGGGCGATAAGAAGAAGTCTTTGAAAGAGAAAGTTTAGTCTAAAATCTATTCGATATAAAAGCAAGCCGATATTGAGACTCCCTCAGTATCGGCTTGTTTTTATAGAAAATGAGTGAAATACTGAGGGGGGTAAAATTTTGGAACTAAAAGAAAATGCTTACTGTTGAGATAAAATGGATGCGTCCTATAATCTTATTCATTTCAAAAAACAAGAAAAACATTTAAAAATGGCTCTTTTACTCATTGGCGGCATTGCCCTTTTGATCATTTTTATCTTTGGTTACAATGCGCTTATTGGCAAACGCAACCAAGTGGACAATGCTTTTGCCGCACTCGATGCGATGCTCAAAAAGCGTTTTGACCTTATCCCTAACCTTGTCGCTACGGCAAAAAACTATGTTCAATACGAGCAATCCACGCTCAACAACCTTGTCGCCTTGCGCTCAAAAGCCATTAACGGGGAATTATCAAAAAATGAGTCCATCGAATTGGATAATGCCTTCTCTCAAGCGGCAATGGGTTTGGTTGTTTTGTCCGAAAATTATCCTGAACTGAGGGCTTCTGAAAACTACATGCAATTGCAACGCGCTTTGAATGAAACCGAAGAACAAATATCGGCGGCGCGGCGTAACTACAATGCCGTGGTAACAAACTTCAACGATGCCGTTCAAAAATTCCCTTCCAATATCATTGCCAGTGCTTTTACTTTCGTAAGCCGCCCGTTGCTCATCACGGCTGAAGCGCAAAGAGAAAATATTGATGTGAATCAACTTTTCAAATAAAAACATGGAAAACCTTCGTGTAGAACCTTCATTGCAAGCCATTTTTGCGCCCGTTTTAGAATCTTTAGAAGCAGAACGCCGCTTGATAGTGAATAGAAATTATAATATCATCTTCATTTCAATGGCGATTTTATTACTTGGGGCTTTGTTTGCTTTTGACTTAGAAGAGCCAGGGATTTTCATAGGCACACTTTTATTAGGACTAATCGTTTATTTCGTTTTCGCCGACAAAGGAGCGAGTGGGTGGCGGGATAAATACAAAAAGCAAGTGATAGAAGCCATTGTCAACAGTTTTTTTGGCGAAACGGGTCAGTATGAACCATATAGTGGACATAGTGAATCAGAATTCATGGATACTGAACTGTTTGATCGTTCGCCTGACCGCTTTCAATCTGAAGATTTGATAAAAGGAAAAGTGGATAAAACGCTTATGTGCTTTTCCGAAGTTCATGCTGAATATAAAACAAGAGGGTCTAAAGGCAAAACGAATTGGCACACACTGTTCAAAGGCTTTTTGTTCACAGCGGATTTCAATAAACATTTCAGTGGGCGCACCATTGTCAAGCAAAAAAGCTTTTGGAACTTCCTTTCTCATGGTAATATTGAGTTGGAAAATCTTGCGTTCAACGAAGAGTTTGCTGTATATGCCGATGACCCTATCGAAGCGCGGTATATTCTTTCACCCGCTTTGATGGAAAAAATTTTACTACTCAATAAAAACTGGGGGGAGTCATTAGGCTTTAGTTTTATTCAGTCACAAGTAAAGATTGCGATTCCTATGCACGTTGATTTTTTTGAAATGTCTATTTGGTCAAAGACAGATGTTCAAGGTAAATGGCTAAAAGATTGGCAAATCATCGCCGATTTAGTCAGTGTCGTGCATGATTTGGATTTGAATACAAGGATTTGGACAAAGGAATAACGTTTAATGTTGAGTCATGGGTTAAAAATCGTTTTTAAAACAAA
>JANLQI010000083.1:0-14763 GCA_031367705.1 Saprospiraceae bacterium
AGTCACCTTTGGTGCTTATCCAAAGGATAGGATTGTTTATGCTTAATTAAAATTAATATGTCAATGAACTTCTATTGTTAAACGTTTTTTGCACGCTTTTGCACGCTTTTTACGGCTTTTTTGGGCAGTGCAAAAGCCGTAATGAAATTCGGGGGAAACGGTATGTGAGTGCTATAATCCCGAAGGGATTGAACTAAAGATTATTCAAATTCAACGCTTTCAGCGTTATTTAACGTCATTTATCATTGTCCCCGAATTTCATTCGGGGCTATTCATGTTTAATCCCTTCGGGATTTTTAGAGTGCCAAAGTAGAACTAAGTCTTATTTCGATAAAAAATACTGAGGGGTAGGTGAAATATGAAAGTTGTTTATTTTATCATTCATACTTCATCATTCTTTAACAAGGCTTCTATTTTTTTATGGTTTAAAAAGCCCATTATCCAAGCTAAAAGAATACTCGATGCGACGGCAATAGCCATATTGACATACCAAAAAGAGGTGAAAGAGAATTGTTTTGATAAAAAACCAAGGACAAAAACGGCTGCTGCAAATCCTAAAATAGATAGACTCCAACGCAAATTACCTTTTTCACGCGTACTTGGAATCAATTTTTGGGATAAAAAAATTAAAGAAATCAGTACAAATGACTGTGTGAAAAAAGTAGAAAATGCTGAACCTAAGGCTTTAAAGTGAGGGATTAAAAGGATATTTAAAACAATATTTAAGACAAAAGCGACTATAAACGTCCGATTCATGCGCTGAACTGAACCCGCTGCCCCGATGAGGGTGCTGTAAATTAATGTTCCACTGACCGCCACAAAACTAAACATCAAAATGCCTAAAACATCGCCTGAATAAGGTGTTGCTTCGTGGTAGAGCATTTGCATAATTTCGGCTCTGTAAAACCAGACCGTTCCCGCGCAGGTCAGGGCAGCGACCATGATTATTTGAAAACTGAACCGCAACAAAGCGGTAACAGATTCACCTACTTTAATTTGCCTTGAAAACATCGGCATCAACAAACCTGCAAAGAGCAATCCCAAAACATTGACGGCATCTAACAAACGATACGCAGAGGCGTAAATGCCTGCTTGACGTGCGCCGTCGGTCAACATCCTTTCAAGCATCACCATATCGGTTCGGGTGTAAATCGTCATCAAAAATATGGCGAGTGCATAAGGCATAGCCCCCCTCAGGATAGACACCAAAAAAGGGCGATTGAAGCTGATTTTAAACCATTCAACACGCCGATAACAGGCGATGAATGCAGCTAAGATATTGATTATCAATGTGAAATTCTGTGCGTGGACGAACCATTCAATCTGAAACGAGGAGGCAAACGGCTCAACAAACAGCAAGACAGGACAGATAAAAAGGAGCAAAAGACGGTCGAAAACGCTATAAAAACTGTTCAATTTATATAAACCCAAACTGGCAATATTGGAACGGATATAGATATTCAAGGAAAGCAAAATATTGTAAAGACCCAAGGACAAAATCATAGTGTATAAGCGGGTATCGTACCTGAAAATGAAGGCGGCAATCATCAAAACAATCAAATAAACTGCGCCTAAAATGATTTTTAAGGAGAGAATACCCGACAAATAACGGGTCAATTGGTGCCGATTTTGAGCAATTTCACGGCTGTTGAAGTTCTGAATACCAAAATCGTTGACGATTTGCAGCAAAAATGTAAAGCTGAAAAGAGCCGCATAAATGCCATAAACCTGCTCACCCACTCGGTTCTGAACCGTGCGGTCAATGCCAAAAATGTACAAAGGCTTGATGAGTAGATTTATAGCAATAAGAAAGACAATGTTCTTGAAGAATTCTTTATTCATGCGGCATTAACAGCCTTACTTCAAATTAAGTATCATTTTAACGTCTGAACCGTCATAAACCGACATTTCAGCGTCAAAACCTGTTTCACGGAAGCCATAAGTACGGAACAACTCGATTGAAGCCGTCAATTTTGAACTCGTCACGAGATACACTTGACGTGCACCTGCTATACGAACTTTTTCAACGGCGGCATTCAACAATCTTTTGCCGATGTTTTGTCCACGATACTGAGGGGCTACTGCCATGTCCGCAATTTCATAAAGTTTATTGTTTTCCTTTAAAATGGCACAAGTGCCCACGATTTTGTCTTCCGATTTTGCAAAAAGGATGAAACCGCCTTTATTAATGATGCTTGTTTCGGGATCTTCCAGGTGGTCGTCCATTTGCTTCCCGAAGTAAGTTGTCATCCATTCTGCATTAAGTTGTGCAAAACTTTTGCGGTATTCAGGTGCATAGTCAATGATGTCGAAAGTAGTTAATGTCGCTTCCATAACGATAAATGTGTATTTTGGTGAGAAATAAATTGTTTGTAGTTGATTACTGGTTTGGCGCAAATTTAAGGTTTAAAAAACAATTCTATACTATTGAGACAATAGATTTAATATTTGGTTCATGGTAGAAGACTATTTTGTGGCTTTGAAGTATGTGGCAATAGTCAATCATAAAAATTACGTCTATCGTTTTTTATCACCCAAAAGCGTTGTTTTTTTCTTAAAACAGCACCCCCTCAGTATCAGACGTTTAAAATGCCGTAACTTCGCTCGATTTTTTTCAAGGTTTTAAATAGCATTATGGTTTTTAATATAAAAAATAAGTGCCTTTCACATATCAAAAGCACCTTTTTGATAAAAGGTTTCCTCTTATTCATGCCTTTTTTGTTCATACAAGGTTGTGCGAATATCGTTGCGCCAACAGGCGGGGCAAAAGATGAGATACCGCCAAAAGTTGTTGTAGAGAAATCAACGCCTAATTTTCAAACGAATTTTAAAAAACAACGCATTGAGTTGACGTTTGACGAATGGATTAAGCTCGATGATGCTTTCAATCAAGTCGTCGTTTCGCCACCGCTTGACGAACTGCCACAAGTGACGCAAGACGGTAAAAAAATCGTTTTTGAGTTTGGAAAGAAAGAAGTTTTACGTGAAAATGCGACTTACACCATCAATTTTGGCGCAGCAGTCAAGGATTTGAGCGAAGGCAATGTGGCGAAAAATCTACGTTTTGTCTTTTCAACAGGAGCGATTATTGACTCATTGACGGTTCGTGGACGTGTTGTGGACGCTGTAACAGGCTTACCTACTGAGGGGGTCGTTTTGATGTTGTATGACAATTTTTCAGACACTGTTGTGCGTAAAATCAAGCCTTTTTATTTTGGTAGAACGGATAAAAATGGTCAAACCATCATTGAAAATGTGCGTGAAGGCACGTTCAAAGTCTTTGCTTTGCTCGATAAAGACTTGAATTATTTGTACAATCAAGACATCGAACGCATTGGTTTTCCAGATTCATTGTTCCACGTAACTGCCGATTTTACAGTTTCAAAAATGAAGGCAGATACGGCATTGATTGCTAAACAAGATTCAATAAACAAAGCAAGTGGCAAATCGCAAGTCATTGAAAATCAATCAGGTATTATAAATATTCGCTTGTTTGACCCGCCTAAAAAATGGCAGTTATTGACTAAGGAAACAGATAAATATGGTCTTATAAAAATCATTGCTAATCAAGACCCTACGGCTGCCAAAGTAACGTTTGACAACGTGGAACAAAAAATAGAAACTGAAGTAAGTCGGGACACGATACTCGCTTACTACGATTTGCCGTCAGGCGATGCTTCTTGGAATATTTATGTCAAAAACGATACTTTTCCAACAGATACAGTGCGTATCAGAACACGCGGACGGGTTGATTTTTTTAAGAAAAATAAAACATTGTCTCCTCTCAGTATTCAAACCAATTTTACCTTAAATCCGACAAAACATTTTGAGTTGGCTTTTTCAAATCCGATAGAAAGCATTGATAGTCAAAAGGTTATATTGATGGATTCGGCACGTCAAACCATACCCCTCAGTATAAGATATGATACGATGAGTAAGAGACGATTGGTTTTTGATGCGCCTTGGGTGGAAGGCATGCCTTATACTTTCACAATATTGCCACAAGCCTTGACGGATATTTTTGGTTTTAAAAATGATACGGTTGCGACAAAAATACAAGTGCAGAAAAAATCTGAATTGGGGACTATTATCGTGAAAGTCAAGGGTTTAGATACCTTGAAGCATTACGTTGTTCAAATTATTAATAGTTCAGAAGGTGTTGAAGCATCGTTTTTTGTGGACAATAAAAAAGCAGCCGAAAAGCGTTTTGAAATGATACCTCCTGCCGAATATAAAATGAAAGTGATTGAAGACACAAACGTCAATCGGCGTTGGGACACAGGTAATTACGACACTAAAAGTCAACCTGAACGCATATTTTGGCAAAAAATTGAAGGACTTCGCGCTGATTGGGAAGTTGAATCTGAATTTGATATAAGCCTTGAAAAATGAGTTTTTTTGACATAAATAACATCGCTTTTGAGTTACTCAACTATCAAATGAGTTGGCTCGAATTGGTCGCTACGATTTTTGGGCTGCTTGCCGTTTGGTTGAGTGCCAAAGAGCATATTTCGAATTGGGGCATTGGCTTGGTCAATGTTGTCTGTTCGGGTGTGATTTTTTATAAATTGAGCCTTTACTCTGACGTTTTTTTACAAATCTATTTTTTCATCACAGGCGTTTACGGCTGGTGGTTGTGGTCAAAAACCAAAAAAGAGACGAATGAAAAAGTGGTGGTTATCAATTGGTTACCACGCAAAATTCAGATAGGTATGGTTCTGACAATCATCGTTTCAACCCTCATTATCGGCTCGATGGTCACAAAATTGCACATTTGGTACCCCTCAGTATTTCCGACCGAAGCGGCATTCCCTTACGCTGATACTCTGGTGATGACGATGAGTATTTTTGGTAATTTGCTATTGACCATGAAAAAAATAGAGTCATGGGTGCTGTGGGTTTTAGTGGATATTATTGCACCCATTCTGTATTTTCAAAAAGGCATTTTGCTGATAACGTTTGAGTATGTGGTTTTTCTGGGTTTGGCTTCCTTTGCGCTGGTGAATTGGTTGCGGATTTATAAGGAGAGAGAGAAAGGAGTTAACTTGTAGCATTTGCATGTAAAGCATCATTTGACAAAGGATATAATGGCTATGTCGCATTTCATGCAAAATCGGCATTAGTTGAACATTATGAACAAACATTAGGGGCGTATCGCCCTTCGCGTGGATTATTAATGGTTATTGAAACAAAAGCAGCTGAAAAATTAGTCACGCGTTATTTTAAATCATAAAAATCGGAACACAATGGGTTATATTAAAGAACCAGAAGGTGTAAACTTTGTAGTAGAAAACAAAGGACTTAGCGACGATGAACGCCTTCTGATCAATCAAATAATTGAGCAAGACAAAGTAAAACGTCGGAAGAAACGCCTGCCAACAATAAAAAAGTCACTCAAAGTGAAAGAACTGGCTAAGAAAAGTCAATGACAAAACGGATGTTGATTTTCTTTAAACCAAAATCCGCTTCCCCGCATTATGCACCGCTTGTGCAATGTCCAAAACCAAATTAGGGTCTTTTTCCAAAGCATTACCCACCACAATAATATCTGCACCCGCTCGTGCATTGGCTGCGGCCCGTTCTGGAGTCCGCATTCCGCCACCGACAATAAGTGGAATATTAAGGTTTTGGCTAACAGCCGTAATCATCGCTTCGGGTACAGGGTTTTTAGCTCCGCTACCCGCATCTAAATAAATCGTTTTCAGTCCCAACATTTCACCTGCAAGGGCCGTGCAAACCGCAATATCCTCCTTATTACAAGGAATCGGATGTGTGCCACTGATATATGAAGCCGTTGTCGGTGCGCCACCGTCAATAAGCATGTAGCCTGTCGGCATGATTTCGAGACCTGACCGCCGCAACATAGGTGCAGCAAGGACGTGTTGTCCAATCAGCAAATCGGCATTGCGCCCTGAAATTAAGGATAAAAACAGAATAGCATCGGCTTTTGAGTTGATTTGTTGGGGACTACCAGGGAAAAGAATGGCAGGAATAGAACCGATTTCTCGAATGGCATCGAGGCAATAGTCCATCATATCGTTGACGATGAGGCTACCACCGACAAAAAAATAGTCCACTTCGGCGCGCACAGCGAGGTCTAAAACACGTGCTACATTGCTGAGTCGCATCTTATCAGGATCAATCAACACGGCCAGTTTTTTGAGTTCGTGTTGCTTTGTCTCGTGGAAAGACTTATAAATTCGTTGTTGAGTCATTCAAGAAATTTGCCCAAAGATAAGGCAGATTCAGATTTTTGTAGTTTGAGAAGCATTTTTTCGGTTTTGAATGGACGTTTTTTTTTAATACTTCATAAAAAAGCCTTAAAAATGGAAAAAAAGAGACTTTTCACTAACCTTTTTTTCTACCTCATTTGAGAAAATTGGCGAGTTTTTTATCCATTAATAAATCAATAACCTAAAAATGTGGTTTGTTCGTGGCACAAAATTGGGAAATAATTTCAAAACGATTGTTTTATCCATTGGAAATTTCACAAAATAATAAAATATTGAATCGCAAAAATTATGAAATTTAAGTTAAATCTCTTTAATAATTATGAATATTGTAAATATTGATAGATGGTGTTACAATATTGATAATAAATTTGGCAATTCATTGATAATGCGTTTATCTTTGCACCATCGAAGTTGAGAAAGTTCAATGAGAGAATCAAAAAAAAAGTGTAAATTGTGAGGTGACGAAACAGGCAGACGTGCCCCCTTGTCTCGGGGGTGGGGAAGACGGGATGAATTTTGAGTAATCAAAGCTAACCGCCTCTTGTAGGTTCGAGTCCTACCCTTACAGCAAATTGGTTATTAGTTATTAGTTATTCGTTACTGGTTATTAGTTATTGGTCAAACCGATACACGAATAACCAATAACGACTTCCGAAATTGTGAGGTGATGAAATTGGCAGCCATGCCCTCTTGTCTCGAGGGTGGGGAGCACGGGATAAACGAAGAGTAATTGGGGTTGACCACCAGCGCGCGCACTCTGTTCTTCGGCTAACCGCCTCGTGGAGGTTCGAGTCCTTCCCTTACAGCAAAAATCATTCGTGGAATGATAAAGACACACATTTAAAGTTTTTTCATGTGATTGGTTTGATGAAGTTTTAACCTGCGAAGTGACTTAACTTGCTTCGCGGGTTTTTTAATCGCAACAAAAGCCTTCAAAAAGTTTTGACTTTTTGAAGGCTTTTTTTCATGGTTTATTTTCCTACTTTTGCGTCCGTTATTGGGAATTAGGGATTGGTTACTGGTTATTAGGGAATCGGTTGACCAATCCCTAATAACCAGTAACCAATCCCCAATCCCTAAACGAGCAACTAATTTTTATCAAATATATAAAAGAATATGGCTACTACAACTGAATTACAAGGCATTGCCTCACAGGTGCGTCGCGACATTGTGCGCATGGTTTACAACTGCCAATCAGGACACCCCGGCGGCTCGTTGGGTTGTGCGGATTATCTAACGGCTTTATACTTTTCTGTGATGAAGCGCAAAAAGCGTTTTTATATGGAAGGAAAAGATGAAGACGTGTTTTTTCTATCCAATGGACACATTTCACCCGTTTTTTACAGCGTTTTGTCGCGTTCAGGTTATTTCCCTGCGGCTGAAATGGCAACTTTCCGTCAATTGAACAGCCGTTTACAAGGACATCCGACAACGCATGAAGGACTGCCAGGTGTGCGCATTGCTTCAGGTTCTTTAGGACAAGGCTTGTCTGTTGCTTGTGGCGTAGCTTTGGCGAAAAAGATGGATGGTGAATCCAATTTCGTTTGGGCATTGACGGGTGATGGTGAATTGGAAGAAGGTCAAAATTGGGAAGCCTTGATGTTCGCACCACATTATAAACTCGATAACCTTATCGTTACGGTTGACTGGAACGGACAACAAATTGATGGCCCGACAGACAAAGTTATGTCTTTGGGTGATTTGCCAGCAAAGCTGAAAGCATTTGGCTGGGATGTGTTGATTTTGGAAGAAGGCAATAATATCGAAGCCGTTGTGGCGATGTTGCGCAAAGCAAAACGCCGTTCTGGAAAGGGCAAACCCGTAGTGATATTGATGAAAACACAGATGGGTGCAGGCGTTGACTTCATGATGGGCAGCCACAAATGGCACGGCATTGCGCCTAATAAAGAACAGCTCGATGCCGCTTTGGCACAACTACCAGAAACTTTAGGTGACTTTTAGTAACAACAAGAATAAAAAACACTACTTTAGCATTTTTAAAACAATATTTTTAAAATGTTTAAGTAACTACGGATTTTGTTGCAACTTATTTGTTTTCAAGAACTTATAAAAACGTGTTTCAGTACCCCCCTCAGTATTTTTATATGGTTGAAATGTTTTTTTATTATTTCTAATAAAAAGTTTTAAAAAAGCTTGTTTTGTGGAAACAAAAAGTTTAACTTTGTGTCATTATTTTATTTAAAACAAAATTTAAAATGACAGCAAGCAAAATAAAATCTGACAAATCAGAAAAAGCAGAAACAATGGCAAACGAGAAGGAGAAAGACTCAAAACTCAAAGCCCTACAAATGACACTTGACCGCCTTGACAAAACGTATGGTAAAGGCACTGTCATGCGTTTGGGCGAACGGCAAGTTCAAGCCGTTGAAACCATCTCAACGGGTTCTATCGGGCTTGATGTCGCACTCGGCACGGGCGGCTTACCGAAAGGTCGTATCGTAGAGATTTATGGCCCTGAATCATCTGGTAAAACCACTTTGGCTATTCATGCCATCGCTGAATGTCAAAAACAAGGTGGCATTGCAGCTATCGTAGATGCGGAACATGCTTTTGACCGTTTTTATGCGGAACGTTTGGGCGTTGATGTGGATGCGCTCCTCATTTCGCAGCCCGACAACGGTGAGCAAGCCTTAGAAATTACAGAAAATCTTATTCGTTCAGGTGCGGTTGACATCATCGTTATTGACTCGGTGGCAGCTTTGACACCTCGTGCTGAAATTGAAGGCGAAATGGGTGATTCAAAAATGGGTCTTCAAGCCCGTTTGATGTCTCAAGCCCTCCGTAAATTGACGGCTACAATTGGTCGGACAAACTGCTGTTGCATTTTTATCAATCAATTGCGCGAAAAAATCGGTGTCATGTTCGGTAATCCCGAAACGACAACGGGTGGTAACGCATTGAAATTTTATGCAACGGTACGTCTCGATATCCGCAAGTCTGGTTCAGCTATCAAGGACAAAGACGGCAATTTGACAGGTAATCACGTCAAAGTAAAGGTTGTTAAAAACAAATTAGCACCACCTTTCCGTACTGCTGAATTTGATATTGTTTTTGGTTCAGGTATTTCTAAGTCTGGCGAAATCGTGGATATGGGTGTTGAACTCGATGTCATTCAGAAATCAGGTGCATGGTACGCTTATAAAGGTACTAAAATTGCGCAAGGTCGTGAAGCGGCTAAACTTTTTGTTGAAGACAATCCAGAAGTTTCAGATGAAATGGAAGCACTCATTCGTGAGAAGTTGCAAACGGCTCCAGTCAAATTTGAGCCTGTCGTTGACGATGAAGACGAAGATTAAATTTACATTGTCATAGTGTGTTGATATATAATCGGCGGTTGAACTTTGTGTACAACTGCCGATTCTTTTTTTGTTTCAAAAAACACTAATTTCACAAATTATACTGAGGGGGTGCTTTCACTATCCACCATTAAATTATTCACCATTCACCATTAAAAAAAAATGCCTTTTACCCTTTCTAAAACAGATTATCAATATTATCGGGCTTGTCCCGAAGAGTTGTGGTTGATGAAACATCAGCGTCACTTGTTCCCACCCATGAACGAGGAACGTTTGTTTTCGATTAAGCAGGGTAATTTGGTGGATGCTTTTGTTGAAAAACTGTTTGCGGATAAGTCTTTTTTAAAGGCTTTTAAAATTGGAAAACGATTGGTTGAGTTCCAAAAACGCGTAAATACTGAGGGGTATATCGCCATTGCTGACGTTGTGGTTTTTGATGAAAATGACCCCAATTGTATAGATTTGTTTGAGGTCAAAGGCTCAAAAGAAGTTAAAGACGATTATTTACACGACTTGGCTTTTCAGAAATTTGTTTTTGAAAAAAGCGGTTTTCAAGTTCGGAAAACCTACCTCGTCCACATCAACCCGACATACATTTTTGAAGGTGAATTAGACCCTGCCAATTTTTTCCGCTTGCCAAATGTGAGCGAAAAAGTGGAAAAACTCCTTGAAATAACGGCTAAAACCGCTGCCGAAGCCCTTTCATACATCAATATTAACACCGAACCCGAAGCTCATTTTAAGCTGTGTGGCAATAAATTAGACTGTGTTTTTTTGAAAAAGCATTTTCCAAACTTGCCACCTTATACTATTTTTGATATTCGAAACATACGTGAAAAAAAACTCAATGAGTTATTAGCACAAAAGATACTTGATATAGCAGATGTGCCAACAGATTTTCCTTTGTCTGAAAACCAACGGCGACAAGTGACGATAGCGCATTCGCAAGAAGTGGTCATTGATAAAGAAGAATTGCACAGAATTACTGAGGGGTGGGAACCGCCGTTCTATTTCCTTGATTATGAGACGATTAACTTAGTTTTTCCGATTCATCCGGGACTTGCGCCTTATCAACAAATGGTTTTTCAATATTCTTTACATGTTTTGGATCTTTACGGAAACATTCATCATTATGAGTTTTTGATTGATAATAAAGCGGATTCCCCCACAGCCTTGTTGACACAATTGCAAAAAGACATACAAGCCGACTACGGTACTGTATTCGTTTGGAACAAAAGTTTTGAAAAAACACGAAACACTGAAATGGCACGCATGTACCCCGAATTTGCCGATTTTTTGAACGATGTCAATGACCGTATGTACGACCTTGAAGTGCCTTTCAAAAGTGGTTTGTATATTCACCCCGATTTTAAAGGCAAGTCTTCGATTAAAAAAGTGTTGCCCGTTTTGGCGCCTGATTTAAGCTATGACACATTGAATGTTCAAAACGGCTCAATGGCTTTTACACAATGGTCACGCATGATTTTTGATAATTTGAGTGATGCGGAACGTTTAAAAATCAAGCAAGATTTACTTGACTATTGCAAAATGGATACATGGGCTATGGTGAGGATTTGGGAAATTTTGAAACAAATTTGAAGCAAATGGAAGAGGATTTATATAAAACAGCCTTATTAGGGACTGACCGAATGACCCCCTCAGTATCTACGCTCGAAAAGCTGCGAGAAATGGGCATTGAGACCGATGATGCAACGGAAGCGGTTCTCACAGGTGTTGGTATGCTCTCATTAGCACGAAAAGGCGGTTATCCACTTTTAGATTTTGAAGGAGAATTGCCATCTCTTTGTCCAATAGAAACCAAAAGTTATATGTCTGCAAGGGCAGCGAAGTATATTCAAGACGTTTTGGATAAAAAAGTACCTATTTATAACTATTTATATGCATCTTTTTTTCAACAAATAGCTGAATGTGCTGCACAAAACAATAAAATTGTACCGATTGGGCTACTGCCCACTTTACTGAATCAGGAATGGCAAGGCGGTTTAGAACAGTTGATAGGAGAACGCGGAAAATGGTTAGTGGTGCAAAATCCTAAATGGGTAAACGTTCTGAGCGAGCAGAAAAAACCAACTAAATTATCGGCTTCTGAAATAGCAGGGATTAATTTACTGAGGGGTATGCCTTTGAAAACAACAGCCAATCTTTACAATCAAGCCTTTGATATTATGAAAAAAATAGGCTTAATTGATGAAAATGCAGCTCGTGTAGCCCTTTTTTGGTGTACAATTGTAGAAGAAATGGAAAAGTAAAACAACTACATACACGCAATTTTCCCCACCCTTGTCGCATGGCGACCACCTTCAAATTCAGTTTCGAGGAATACATCAACGATTTTTAACGCCGTTTCTAAGGTTACGAACCGTGCGGGCATCGCAATCATATTCGCATCGTTGTGCTGACGTACAAGCGAAGCCACTTCTAAATTCCAAGCCAAACCACAACGAATATTTTGATGCTTATTAGCCGTAATCGCTACACCGTTGCCACTACCACAGATGAGAATGCCGCGTTGTGCTTTGCCAGATTCAACCGCTTCGGCAGTTGGATGGGCAAAATCGGGATAATCTACTGAGGGGGTGCCAGTCGTTCCAAAGTCCAGAACTTCGTAACCTTTACTCTTGAGATGAGCGACAATCGGGTTTTTAAAAGGGAATCCTGCATGGTCGCAGCCGATAGAAATGGTTGAGATTTTCATGATGAGAGCTTTTTATGTAGTAAAATTAAAAAAGGCTGACAAATCTGCCAGCCCTTTTGTAGCCCGTACGGGAGTCGAACCCGTCTGCCAAGAATGAAAATCTTGAATCCTAACCGATAGATGAACGGGCCAAAATTCTCTTTCTTCGTTTAAAGCGATGCAAAGATAGAAGGCTTGTGTGAATTCTCAAACTTTTTTTTGATTTTTTTTTTCACGCATTTCTTTTTTTCTATTAGATGACGTTTAAAACACATTTTAAAATAGGCATTAATACTTGAAAAACGCTTGTAAACAGGGGATAAATAAGCACATTTTGTTAATTTTTGTCAAATTATTTAAAATTTTTTCACTGAAAAGAAAATAGATTCAAAACTATGTGTAATTTTACACTAAGTTTTAGTTTGAAATTAAAACTAAGTTGTTTTTAGAGAGAAAAATTAATTTTTAAATCAAAAATATAGACTAACTCAATCATGGGAAAAATCAAAATTGCCATCAATGGCTTCGGACGTATCGGACGTATTACTTTCCGTAATCTCGTAAAAATGGACAACGTTGAAGTTGTAGCCATCAACGACTTAACAGACAATAAAACCCTTGCTCACCTTTTGAAATATGACTCACTTCACGGTCGTTTCGACGGCGAGGTAAGTTCAGATGATGAATTTTTATACGTTAATGGTTCAAAAATTCAATCATTGGAAGAGCGTGACCCTTCTAAATTACCTTGGAAAGCGCTTGGCGTTGATGTCGTTATCGAATGTACTGGACGTTTCACGGATTCTGAAAAAGCAAATGCACACATTCAAGCGGGTGCACGTAAAGTTGTGATTTCAGCACCAGCATCTGGTGATGTAATAACAATCGTTTTGGGCGTAAACGACGACCAAATCACTCCTGATGCGAATATTTATTCTAATGCGTCTTGCACAACAAACTGCTTGGCACCAATGGTTAAGATTTTAGACGAAAACTTTGGTATTGAAAGTGGTTTCATGCAAACAATCCATGCTTATACGGCTGACCAAAACTTGCAAGATGCGCCGCACAAAGATTTGCGTCGTGCGCGTGCGGCTGCTTACAGCATCGTTCCAACGTCAACAGGTGCGGCAAAAGCAGTTGGTTTGGTATTACCTCATTTGAAAGGTAAACTCAACGGTAGCTCAATGCGTGTGCCAATTCCAACGGGTTCAATCACAGACTTTACAGTTGTTTTGAAAACGGCTGCAACAGCAGAGCAAATCAATGCAGCTTTCAAAAAAGCAGCCGCTACCGAGTTGAAAGGCATTTTGCAATTTGAAACGGATCCAATCGTTTCGATTGATATTGTTGGTAACAAGCACTCTTGTATCTTCGATTCTGACTTAACTATGACGATTGGCAACACTTGTAAAGTAATGGGTTGGTACGATAATGAATCTGGTTATTCTGCTCGTTTGGCGGATTTGGCGGTTCGTATCGCTGTTTTAGAAGAAGTTGCGGCTTAATATATGCTTATACTTTTTATGTAAAATATAAAAATCTGCACCGTGTATCACGTGTGCAGATTTTTTTTGCCTAACCGATTCCTTCAGTTTTATCTACCAAAACCACGTCTTCACACCATAAATACGGCACTTCGGCAAGTTGGTTTTGTCATCCGGACCACCTCTTCCTATCTTTGTACCTCATCCGCATAGGGGAATCAGACGCTTAAAATGTCCTATCATAAATCACCTCCGACTGTTTCGTCTGGAAAAACTTTACACCTAAATTTTTCTTCATCAGCAATTAAAATCACTTTATCCATGAAAAAGCTATGTCTATGCATCGCTGCCTTACTTTTTTTTGCCACCACTTTTCACGCTCAAATTACCATTTCTGGTAAAATTATCAATGACAAACAAGAACCGTTGCTCTATGCCAGCGTCGCTTTGTTGACTGCCAAAGACTCGCAATTGATAAAAGGTGCTTTGACCGACGAGACGGGTGCGTACAGCATCCCCTCAGTATCGGCGGGGTTTTATCGCATTATGACGAGTACTGTTGGTTACGACAAGACCTATTCAGACGCTTTTACCATTAAAGAAGACTCAAAAAATGCAACGGTTGATATGACTTTACAAGCCGCCACAATGGTTTTGAAAGAAGCAGTCGTTACAGCGACTCGTCCTCTTTTTGAACAAAAAGCCGATAGATTGGTGATGAATGTTGCCAATAGCCCTGTTGCGACAGGCGGTACGGTCATGGAAATTTTGCAAAAAATGCCAGGCGTTATTGTTGCACAAGAGCGTATTACGCTGGCGGGCAATCAAAATGTGCAGATTTGGATTGATGGCAAGCCTTCGCAATACACCGATGTCAATATGGTACTGAGGGATATGCCTGGCGACCAAATTGACCGCATCGAACTGATTCGACAGCCAGGCGCACAGTTTGATGCGGCAGGTGGTCCGATTTTAAATATTATCCTAAAACGCAATGCCGAATTGGGTTTGACAGGCACGGCGAGCCTAAC
>JANLQI010000104.1:0-33990 GCA_031367705.1 Saprospiraceae bacterium
TGCCATCATATTTACACATCCCATTATCATTAGCAGCGAACCAAAGGTTTCCACTTGTATCTACAATTATATCATTGATTCTCTTGGGCTACGTAATTGAGTATAATGTATAGACATACTGTTTTTGATGCAAATTTAGCATTTTATTGAAAATCAAGCACTTATCAAACAACAAGTCTAATGGTTTTTCAAGATATGATGGTAACTTATTCACTCATTTTACTGAAAAAGATGGCTTAAGCCATAATAGTATTCTAAGTATAGTGCAAGACCCCAAAGGCAATCTTTGGTTTGGTACGAATGGTAATGGGATTACAAGGTATGATGGTAAAACGTTTGCTCAATTTACAATGAAAGAAGGCGCGCCCAATATAATCAATGATATAATTGTAGATACAAGTGGAAACCTTTGGTTCGCTGCTAATGATAATGGGATGTGTAAATATGATGGCAAGTCGTTTATCTACTTTACAAAAAAAGAAGGACTGGCGGATAATATTGTATCAACGATATTTCAAGACCATCTTGGTAATCTTTGGATTGGTACTTTTGGTGGTGGAGTCAGCAAGTATGACGGAAAGAGTTTCACCAATTTCACTCAAAAAGAAGGACTATATGACAATCGTATTTATAGTATCTGTGAAGACCGTGATGGCAATATTTGGTTTGGCACTTTTGAACATGGCGCCGCCAAATATGATGGCAAAACCTTTACTTACTTTACAACTAAAGAAGGTTTTAGTCACAATTTCGTATTGAGTGTTAAGAGTGACCATCTTGGAAATATCTGGCTTGGCACTTATGGCGGCGGTGTTGCGATGTATGACGGAAAATCCTTTACCTTTTTTACAGAAAAAGAAGGCTTGTGCAGTAATTTCACTTGTGATATATATGAGGACAAAGCAGGTAATATTTGGTTCGGGACATATTTTGGGTTAAGTAGGTTAGACTATGGCCGTTTTTACAAAAACGAAAATATAGTTTATGAGGATAAAGGAAAAACCCGTAATATCCATTTCACAAACTACAAATATGAAGATGGTTTTCTGGGGATTGGCTGTACTAAAAATGCCATTTTCGAAGCTTTCGATGGTACAGTTTGGGTAGGCTCTAGCGGAATGTTATCCGCTTATCATCCACCTATTAAAGAAGAAAAAGTTGATTCTTCAGCCCCAAATATACAATTGACAAGCATCACCTTATTCAACGAAAAGATAGATTGGACAAACCTTGAACATAAAAAAGACAGTATTTTTAAGCTCGTAAATGGCGTTACTATTAGTAATTTTAAGTTTGACAGCCTAAGCAAATGGTATAATTTGCCAGAGCATTTAAGTCTCGCTTTTGACAATAACTTCCTTACTTTTAATTTTATAGGCATAACCTTGAGTCAACCTCAAAAAGTCCAATACCAGTTTATATTAGAAGGCATTGATAAAAACTGGAGCGCAATGACCGGCCGAACCGAAGCCCCTTATGGCAACTTGCCTAATGGAACTTATACATTTAGAGTGAAAGCCATGAACAGCAAAGGCTACTGGAGCGATGAATTTACTTATACTTTTACAATCAGACCGCCGTGGTATTTCACTTGGTGGGCTTATTTAATCTGGATGGCTTCAGCAATTGGCATTGCCTATTATTTTTATCGTTTTATGCTGAATCGCAGATTACAACAATCTGAATCTATTCGGTTAAAGGAATTGGATGCCATCAAAACCCGCTTATACACCAATATCACCCACGAATTCCGCACACCTTTGACCATCATTTTGGGCATGGCAGATCAAGTGATTACAAATCCAAAGGAATGGTTTCATGAAGGCATACGACTCATTCGACGTAATGGCAAACAGTTACTTTTATTGGTCAATCAATTGCTCGATTTATCAAAATTGGAATCGGGAACGATGGCTTTACACTTGAAACAAGGGGATATTGTCCAATATTTCCGTTATATCTATGAATCTTTTGAATCTTTTGCAGCCAGTAAAGGAGTCGCTATGCATTTAAAAACAGAACTGAATGAACTACAAATGGATTATGACCCTGAAAAAGTACAAAACATCGTCTCAAACCTCCTGTCTAATGCCATCAAATACACACCCGAAGGGGGAGAAGTGACTTTGACCTTAGCATTGGGAAAAGAAAATAGTTTGATACCTACTGAGAATCACAAAATGCTCAAAATTGCTGTTACAGATTCTGGTATTGGTATTCCCGAAGAGAAAATACCTTATATTTTTGACCGTTTCTATCAAATAGATGACTCCACGACCCGCCACGCCGAAGGGACAGGTATTGGTTTGACACTCACTAAAGAACTCGTAAACTTATTGGGCGGTACGATTGAAGTAAAAAGTGAAACAGGACAAGGTTCAACATTTATTATTGTTTTGCCGATTACTCAAAATGAACCGTTTGCAGATATTGAACCAATTGAAAAGATAGAGCCAGAAAATACTGAGGGGCCCCTTTTAACGACAATATCCACGATTGAAGACAAAAAGAAACCACTCGTTTTATTAGTGGAAGACAACGCCGACGTGGTGCGCTATATCCGTATTTGTTTAAAAAATGAATACCGAATCGAATCAGCGTCTAATGGCTTGATGGGTTTAGAAAAAAGTATGGATTTGATACCTGATATCATCATCAGTGATGTGATGATGCCAGAAATGGATGGTTTTGAATTGTGTCAAAAGTTAAAAACGGATATCAGAACCAGTCACATACCCATCGTTTTGCTCACAGCCAAAGCTGATGCAGATTCTAAAATTGAAGGGTTGCAATACGGCGCAGATGAATATTTGTCCAAACCTTTTGAAGAGCGCGAGTTAAAAGCCCGTTTGAAAAATCTTTTGACGCTTCGCAAAGCCTTACAATCGCGTTATGGGGCCCCTCAGTATTGGCAAGAAACAAGAGCCCATGAAGCCATCGAAATAAAGCTTTCTCTCGATGATGCCTTTTTAGAAAACTTAAAAACCATTATTGAGGAAAATATTTCAGATGTGGGTTTTGATATCCATCATTTGGAAAGAGAATTGGGCATGAGTCGAACAAAAATATACCGCAAACTGACAGCACTCACCGATATGTCTGCCACTGAATTTATTCGCTCTGTGCGTCTCACCAAAGCAAGTGAAATACTGAGGGGGGATAAAGCAAAGACGATTTCAGAAATTGCCTACGATGTCGGCTTCACAAGCCTCAGTTATTTCACCCGTCGTTTCCATGAGATGTTTGGCGTGAGTCCAACAGAATGGCGTGAGGGTAAAAAAACTTAATTTCTACTCAAATTTTGGTTGAAAAATATTAGCTTTTGAGCTTCGCAACATATGTGCAAACGCAGTTGAACCAATTAAAATATTCATTTGGGCATGAATTCAAAGTAAACATAAAGTGATACGGTCTAAAACGCTTTGGCGAATTCAGTATTCAAATGCAACAGGTTATACTCAATCAAAAATGGTTTGCCTAAATTGAACCATATAAATATTTGTAAACCAATGTTTTATATTTTTCATTTTACTCTTTTCATTTTTCATTTAGTATAATAAATCGTTTTTTCATTTTCACTTCATTTTTCATAAAAAAACTCAAATGAAAGAATCATTTGACATTCAAGGTAATCTCTTTTTCTTTCAACAAAAAATCACGATTTTCGGGTAAAAGACCACCACTTTCTAAAATAGTCGTATCGGGAACGACTTCAATAGGTGTAATGCACGAAGGGTTTTTCTCACGAAAAGGCACATTATAGTCCAAATTGTAAGCAGAAATGATTGTCCAACGGGCGTTGTCAGAATTATTGGCATCAGAACGATGGAGTAGGTTAGGATGAAAAAACAAAGCATCACCGGGCTGCAATTCAGTATAAACCAGTTCACATTCCTTCATGGCATGCTCAACAAAAATAGGGTCAGCCCCTTGTTGTTCACCAATGAAAACATGTTCAAAACGTTGCATTTTATGTGACCCCCTCAGTACTTGCAGGCAACCATTGGCTTTTACGGACTCTGTCAAGGAAATCATGACCGAAATCATGGCTTCGGGATATAAAAAACCATTTTTGTACCAATAGCCATAGTCTTGATGCCACTCCCAAGCACCGCCTGTACGCGGGGCTTTTTGCATAACTTTTGAATGAAAATGGCATATTTTGCCCTTCTCTCCTAACAAAAAGCGAATTGCAGAAACCATTTTTTGAGAGCGAGACATTAAGCCAAAAGTGTCATCCCCTGGGGTAAACCAGAGTGTCAGCCGCGTCTTTTTACCAGTTTGGTCAATGAGGTCAAAGCCTTTGTCCACGATGCTATCTGTCATAGATAGTTTAAGAAGTAAAGTCGTTTCGTCTTTATTTAAGAATTGAGGTAGGACAAGATAACCATCTTCAAAATAAGAAGCTTTTTGCGCTGCGTTGAGTTGAATAGCCATGATGTTTTTTTTTTATTGTAAATGAGAAGCGGACACGAATTTCGCAAATTAGACGAATTAAAATGAAGAAATTTTAAAGCGCTACGATAGGGAAATTTTTAAAGTTTCCCTATCGTGCATTTTTCCCCGAAGTAGTTGATTCAGTAAAGTTACATAAACCTTGAAATCGGTCTTGTTAAGCAAGTTGGGCCTCCGCCACCTTTCACACTGATTTCATCACCCGAATATTCAAAAACAGTGCAACCTGCCGATTCTAATGCTTGCTTTGTTTTAGGAAAACCTTTGATTATCAAGCATTTACGTGGTGCAAGAGCTAAGACATTACAAGCCATCTCAAACTCTTCTTCAGGTACTTCGACAAATGTATACCCCCTCAGTAAAAGCTCATTTCTGAAAGCAATTGGCATCAAAGGTGAATAAATAACCGCTAAATTAGTATCTACTGGACTAAAAATAGACATTAAATGGAACACATCTGACGGCCCTTTGTAATGGGGTAACGAGTAACTTAACACTTCTACGCCATGTGGCTCAAGCAACGCCCGCAATTGACGAATCCCTTCTGAATTCGACCGATAAGAATGCCCAACAACTAAGGTTTTATTGTCTATCCAAGCGGTATCACCGCCTTCAAGGGTTCCCGGTGCCTGAATTTCTCCTAAAATAGGTATGTTTTGAGTCAAAAATGCCGCTTTTTCAGCTAATGGTTCAGGTTTCCGACACTCTTTACCCATATTGCACAAAATCATACCCGCATCAGTTGCAATAGAAGCGTCTCGACAATACATTGAATCCATCGAAACCGTTTCATTTTGCGGCAAATAATGGATTGTTGCGCCTGTATTTTTAATAAAAGATTCAAACGCCGTGTATTCTTCAAGTGCTTTTTGAAGGTTTGGGCGTTCTGTAAAATTCAGCAACTGCCATTCATTGTCAATGGTTGCCTCGTTGATGAGTGCATCGTGCGCATGTTTTAGAAAAATCGTTTGAATTATCCCGATTTCTGATTGACAAGTCGTTTTCATAAATACTTAATTTTTGTATTTCATTATTATAAAAATAGGTACACCCAGCATCAACAAAATGAACCCCCAATAAACAACATCTGTTCCTGCACCTGCAATTGCCCACAAGGAATAGGAAAAAGCTAAAAAAGCAATGCTCAATTTCACTATTCTTTCTTTTGGAACACTTATTTTCTGTTTTTTCAAAATAAGAACAAACGCCGCCGCCGAGAATAAATAGGGTATCAAAACAGTCAAAGTTGAGATTAAAATCATGAATTTAAATTGTTCGACTAAGGATTTCGAAAAATTCATACTCATTAATACAGATACAAGTAAACTTGATAAAACCATACCTATAATGGGCACTCCGCTACTATTTTCTTTCCGAAATACTGAGGGGAACAACTTGTCTTTTGACATAGCCAAAGGCACTTGACCTTGCATTAAAATCCAACCATTCAATGCCCCAAAAGTAGAAACAATCGCTCCTAAAGCGACCCATTGACGTGCTGTTTCGCCCCACATTTTTGCGGCGGCATCGGCGAAAGGAGCCGCTGAATTTTGAAGCGCATCGGGTGAAATCAAACCCATAACGGCAATTGTACCAAATATATAAACAAAAGCGGCTATAGCTGTACCGAATATCGTTGCTCGAGGAATGGTTTTTTCTGGATTTTTGACATTATCTGCTGGAATTGTCGCTGATTCCATGCCTAAATAAGCCCATAGTGTTAAAGTGGCTGTCGAGGTAATGGCACTTAAACTTGTTTCAGAACTGCGATTAAAAGGCGTAAAATGCTGCCAATCAATATAGAAAATGCCAAAAACGGCTATCAAAACAAGCGGGCATAATTTTAAAATCGAGGTGACAAGTTGAACCGTTCCAGCCGTTTTTACGCCTCTCGAATTGACCAAAGTGAGTAACCAAATCGCACCCAAACCTGTCAAAACAGCGGCTAAATTATTGGTTGCCAAAATGGGAAAAAACACACTTAAATAACTGACAAATGCAACAGTTATGGCTGCATTGCCGCACCAAATGGAAATCCAATAGCCCCAAGCCACTAAAAAACCTGCAAACTCACCCAAGCCTTCTCGGGTATAGGCATATGGGCCGCCGACGGAGGGCATGACTTTGCTCAAATAACTGAACAAAATAGCTAACACAAACGCTCCTAACGTAGAAAACAGCCAACCTAAAAGGCTGATGCCGCCATAAACGGCTAAAGCAGAGGGCAAAAGGAACACACCTGAACCTATCATATTGCCGACGACAAGCGATGTGCATGTCCAAAAACCGATTTTATCGTTTGTTGCTGTTGTCATTTTTTGTCCAATATAGAACGATTTATGTTTAATTCAATATTATTTAAGACGCTTTCACAGACTGTTTTAATTTAGAAGTATTATTTTGGACGCTTAAATTATAGTTGTTATTAAAAATTACTTCTTTTATTACTTTATAAAATATTGAAAATGAAACACTTGGTCTTTATCTGCCTTTGCTTTTTATCTCTATTGGCTTGTGCCGACAAATCAAAAACTTCGGAAAAAATGCCCCCCTCAGTATCAAATGACTCTACTGAGATTGCCGCAACGATTCACGGCTTTTTTACTTGGTACGATGCCTTACAAAGAGATACAACGAAACCTTTTGATATTACAGACAACAGTGGTAAACACTTGGTAATCAATGAGAACGCATTGAAAGCCTATCTTGGAGAATTTCAAAAAAGTGGCTTTGTTACCGAATCTTTTATCGCTGGAGAGTTTGATTATTATCAAAAATGCGCCAAACTTTGGCAAAATGAAGCAGTTGACGATTTGCCTTCTGGTATGGATGCCGACAAAATATTTTGTGCGCAAGATTGGGATATAAATATGTGGACAAAATCGCCTGTACGTTTCAAAAAAACAAGTGATACACACGCCAAAGCGACCTTGCATATCTCAGATGCCAATGGTGATTTTGAACGCCATTTTGAACTCAATAAAGAGAATGGGAAATGGCTTTTATCAAAAATTGAATGTGATATGGGTATTAAATAGTTGAAAGATAATCTGTTATAGATGATGGAAGAAAGTATAAAGTTTTGGCAGGAAGCACGAACTAAAACGATGCAACAGCATTTTTTTTTGCCTGATGTGACCCCCTCAGTAAGAATTGAGTTTGAGCCTTTGTCTTATGAAAATGGCGGGCAATTATTCGCCATTTTCATAAATGATGCACATCCTTTTGTTGATGAACGCTTCAAATCTGAAGCAGAAACAGCGGATTATATCGCATGTATGATGGAATATGCCCGTTTTTCTAACAAAAATGCGGCTTTCGATTGGTTGTTAAAATTAAAGTCAACAGGCGAATATATCGGCGTTTTTCACTTACATGATTTATCAAATCAAGTGTTTGGTAGTGCAAATAAAAAAGCGACGGTTGGATATGCGATAGGAGAGCGATTTCGACAACAAGGGCTTGCACATGAAGCTATTACGCATTTTTCAAATTTTTTATTTGAACACTCAAACAAGATAAAGTTGCTGGTTTATACTGATAAGGAAAATACGGCTTCTTTGGCTTTGATGCACAGTCTCAGTTGGCAACAAACCGATGACAAATATGTCTATTCTGACACTTATACGTATTTTGAATTGTGGAAAGAAGGTTACGAAAGCTTTGCAAAACGAGAAACGACATAAATTATGTAAGTAGGCAAAGGGCAATAAGCAAGGGCATTTTATAATGTTAGACCACGATACAACCTTTTTAAAGGCAGAGGACATTGCTCAATATGATACAAAATAGCGGTTGCTTCATCACCATCATAGTCTCTTAAAATCCAAGTCGCATCGGATTGTTTAGAATAAACAGAGACGTGTTTTCGGTCTTGATGTATCAAAACGTACTCTTTAAAACTCTCCAAAGTGCGATACATCTCGAATTTGGTTGTTTTATCATAGGTTTTTGTTGAATTTGATAGGACTTCAACAATAAGTATGGGATTGATAATCGTATCTTTTCTATCGTTATAGAAAATCGGCTTATCGCAAATGACAAGCGCATCGGGATAAACGAACCTATTGGATTCTTCGATTCTAATTTTAAGGTCACTACCATTGACATAGAAATTAAGGTCGTTTGACGTAACAAAAACATTTAAAATAGTGCTTGCATTAACGGCTATACTGCCGTGATTGTATGTTCCACCTGCCATTTTTACAATGATTCCGTTATGATATTCGTTTTTTTCAAATGATTTTTCTTCTGCCCGAAAGTAGGCTTCAATAGAAACCTTACGTGGTTCAGCAGGTGTTTTTTTAGGCTTTGCAGCGAATATAGCTTCTGACATGATTTGATTATTTTCAACAAAATTAAACTATAATCAGGCTTTTTCCAAAGAAAAATCATTTAAATCGTATCGCTTTCACAGGTGAAATAGACAAAACCATAAAAGTCGGTAATATCAAAAACACGGTCGTAATGATAAGCGTACCAATATTTAGAATCAGAATAGTCCAAAAATCGAACTGAATAGGGGCGTAGCTGAGGTAATAATCCACTTCCGACAAATGTATGAATTTATATTTTTGTTCCAACCAACACAAACCCAATCCAATCGCATTGCCAAAAGCTAAACCGATGACGATGATGATTGAACCGTAGTAAAGGAATATGCGTTGAATCCGACCATTTGTCGTACCGAGCGATTTGAGCGTGCCAATCATATTCGTTCGTTCCAAAATTAAAATGAGCAAAGCTGTGACCATGTTAATGATGGAAACGACAAGCATGAGTATTAAAATGACTTGTTCGTTGACATCTTGCAAGTCGAGCCAATCGAAAATAGCAGGTTCTTCTTGACGAATCGTTTGTGCCGTTAAATCATTGCTAATCAAGTCATTATAAACGTATTCGTTGATGCTTTTCAAGTCTTTTAAGTCGTCGGTAAAGACCTCAAAACCAGCAATTTGATTTTTTGACCATCCCAAAAGATTTTGAATATGGACAATATCCACAAGGGCAAATTTTTTGTCGTATTCCTCCAAACCTGTTTTATAAATGCCGCAAACTTCAAAAAGTCGTTGCTCCTGCACATTGTTTTGAACAAAATGAACGATGAATTTTGCACCTGTTTTAATCTCTAAACGATTCGCTGTGGATTGAGAAATTAAGATGTCGTGGCAGGAATCTGTGCCACAAACATTGATTTTTCGCCCTTCCACAAGGTTTTGTTCTACAAAAGACCAATCGAAATCTGAACCAATGCCTTTCAAAACAATGCCTTCAAAATTGTCTTTTGTTTTAATAATACCCGCTTTGGTGGCGTAGGATTGCACATGATGCACACCACCTTTTGTAACCGTATTGCCTTTGATTCTATCCCAAAAATCGGGCTCTACAAGGGGAACATGCTTCAAATCCTTTAATTTTGACAAAAAAGGCTGATTGGCTAAAATAGGAATCGGCTCATAAGTCGTCGTTTGTTGTACTGAAGTAATGTGGATATGCCCCCAAAAACCAAACATTTTGGCACTGATTTCAGACTTAAAACCTTTAATGAGCGAGGTTGCAATAATCATCACAGCAATGCTCAAAGCCACTGCCACAATCGCGATGCGTATAATAAGGCGTGCAAAAGATTTCTGACCACTTGCCGCCACTCGTTGCGCTATAAAAAATGGAAAATTCATGGTGCAAATATATCAAAAGGCAGCATTATTTTCGTTTGAAATAACTATCATAAGCATCTTTGTGACTCTCGTTGAATACGACATATTCGTTGCAAAACAATATTACACCTTTAAGATCATAGATTTGAGGTTGTGTTTGAACACTAAAATATATGTCAAAGTTTTTTTTAACTTTCCAAGTAGCCGTTTGAATGAGAGTGTCATTTTTTAAGACATTGAGTATGCCATTTGTTTTGAAGTCAATAACAAGTCCTAAGTTTTGTGTGCTATCTACAAAATTAGGCTCACTACCAGCCGTTGTATAACGCCATTTCCATTGACCTACAAGTTTATCAACGATTTTGGTGCTGTCCCATTTAGCGTCGTTGTGGCATTGCCATAAATTAGAAATTGGGAGTGTTAATGTTCGTGGCTTAACATCAATAGGTTTCTCAACGCAAGCACTTAATAAAAAAAGAGGCATTAAGAATAACAAAACAGTCCATTTGGAGGTTTTCATTTTTGTAATTATTTAGAAGATGAATTTTTGTATTTATACGTTTCAAAATTATTTATTGTTGCTCTGAAATACAGAGAGGAGGTTTAATAGCAGCCTTAGAGATTTGATTTACAAACATCTTCGTGAAATTCGTGTCAAAAAAATATAAATTTGCGGCTCGAAAAACGCCTTTTTACTGAGGGGGTGGTTGGGTATTTCGTTGAAAAAGTTTAAATTTGCATAAAAATTAGACTCATTAATGGCTAAAAAGAACCTGCCCTTAGGCGCGCAAGATTTCAAAAGTTTTAAAGAATACGACTATATCTACGTGGACAAAACGGAACATATCTACCGTTTAGCTACTGAGGGGCGGTATTATTTTTTATCACGACCGCGCCGTTTTGGTAAATCGCTCTTGATTTCGACGATGAAAGAGTTGTTTCAAGGGAATCAGAAACTGTTTGAGGATTTGTGGATTGAAGACAAATGGGATTGGTCAAAAAAGCACCCTGTTATTCATATTTCCTTTGCAAAAGCAGATTATCAAGGTGTTGGTTTGGAAAAAGCGATTGATATTGAATTGAATAAATGTGCAGAGATTTATGGTCTTGAATTAAAAAATGACTCCAATAAAAGCCGTTTTGAAGCATTAATTGTTGCTTTAAACGCTAAATATCAAAAAGTGGTCGTGTTAGTTGATGAATATGATAAGCCGATTATTGACTATCTTGAAGAAGATAAATTGGCGAAAGCCCGTGAAAATCAAGAGATTTTAAAAGCCTTTTATTCGGTTTTGAAGGACTCTGAGCAATATCTCGCATTCGTTTTCATTACAGGTGTTTCCAAATTTTCAAAAGTGTCCATTTTTTCAGATTTGAATCATTTGACCGATTTGACCATGCGGGAGGATTACGCAACGATTTTGGGTTATACACAAGAGGAATTGGAGGGGAATTTTAAAGATTATTTAGCCGAAGCGCATACAAAGTTCAATATCACTTATGAAGAATTATTGTCAGATATGCGGCTTTGGTACAATGGTTTTAGTTGGGATGGCAAAAGTAAAGTCTATAATCCTTTTGGAACGCTTAATTTTTTGGCATCAAAAGACTTTCATAATTTTTGGTTTGCCACAGGAACACCGACTTTTTTAGCACATTTGATGAAACAACAAATTAAATTTGATTATGAAAATATTCATACAACCACAAGCCGTATTGATAAATACAGTTTAGATAATTTAGATTTGGTTTCTCTTTTGTTCCAAACGGGTTATTTGACCTTGAAAAAACGTGATTTTCGTACAGGAGATATTGTGTTAGACTTCCCAAATCGTGAAATTCGTGAGAGTATGTACGTTTTTATGCTCGACTATTTGAGACAACGGCACAGTGAAGGGAGCGCACAGGAAATTGTAAGAGAATTGTCACAGGCTTTTCATCAGAACAATTTAGAGCAAATCAAAGCACTTTTGGAAGGCTTATTTGGGGATTTACCGTCAAATTTGTTTGAAACAGATGACAAACGCTCTGAACGTTTTTATCACAGTATCATTCATTTGACATTCAAATTCTTAGGCATTTATATTGACAGCGAAGTACGCACTGCCCGAAGACGTGCCGATAGTGTTGTTCAAACGGCTACGCATATCTATATTTTTGAATTTAAGCACAAGGAAAGCGCAGAGGCTGCATTTCAACAAATACTTGACCGTGACTATTTGAAAAAATATATCGGCAGCCCAAAAACGATTGTTGGCATCGGAATTAATTTTGATAAAGACAGACGTGAAATAGATTGGGTTGATAAGGTTTTGCGCTAATCTTCGTAGCAGTATCGTAGCACGGACTTTCAGTCCGTGAAATGTTAATACAGCATTATCTTCAATCAAAATAAAGAATAAAACACGGACTGAAAGTCCGTGCTACGTCAACAGGATTAAAAAGTCTGAAAGTCCATTTTGCTTTCAGACTTTTTTGTTTTCAAAAAAGCTATTTTTGCGGCTCAAAAACGCTTTCATACTGAGGGGGTGTTTTTTTCCAAAATTATAAATCATAAAACATTGATAATGAATTTTTTAGAAGAATTGACATGGCGTGGGATGTTGCATGACGTAACGCCAGGCGTAGAAGAAGCCTTGAAAAAAGAGGGCGTTGTGGGCTATATTGGTTTCGACCCAACAGCGCCGAGTATGACAATTGGCAATTATGTGCAAATTATGTTGCTCAAATTTTGGCAATTATCGGGTCATAATCCCATTATGTTGTTTGGTGGCGCAACGGGTAGGATAGGAGACCCCTCGGGAAAAGATGCAGAACGTCAGTTGAAAACAGGCGATGAATTGGACAATAATTTGGCTTTTCAAATGGAACAAGCCCGTAAATTCCTTGATTTTGAAGGCGACAATGCCGCTATCTTTGTCAATAACTACGATTTTTATAAAGACATGAACGCCCTCGATTTCCTGCGTGATGTGGGCAAAACGATTACGGTCAGTTATATGTTGTCGAAAGAATCGGTGAAAAGACGGCTTGAAACGGGGCTTTCGTTCACTGAATTCAGCTATCAATTGTTACAAAGCTATGATTTTCAATGCCTTTATAAGGACAGAAACTGTATCGTGCAAATGGGTGGTAGTGACCAATGGGGTAATATCACATCTGGAACGGAGTTTATTCGACGCAATTTAGACAAAAAAGCGTATGCTATTACAACCCCGCTTTTGACAAAAGCCGATGGTTCTAAATTTGGCAAATCGGAAAAAGGCAATATTTGGCTCGATGCTAAAATGACTTCGCCTTATAAGTTTTACCAATTTTGGATAAATGCTGATGATAGGGATTTACCTAAGTTCATGCGCTATTTTTCCTTGAAATCAAGAGCTGAAATAGAAGGCTTGGAAGCAGAATACGCTGAAAATCCACGTGAATTGAAGCGTATTTTGGGAGAAGAATTGACCATACGGGTTCATTCACAAGCCGATTACGCGTCTGTTTTGAAAGTCAGCGATATTCTTTTTGGTAAATCTGATGCAGAAATACTGAGGGGTATGTCCGCCGCAGAATTGACAATGATTGCAGACGAAATTGATACGTTTAAGATTTCAAAATCAGAATTGGCAGAAGGTATCAATATCACAGATTTATTGGCTGAAAAAACGACTATTTTGAAGTCAAAAACAGAGGCACGTAAAGCGATTCAAAACAACGCCATTTCTGTTAATAAAGTAAAAATTACGACGCATGAGTTTGTCGTGAACGATGAAGAATTGCTGAAAGACCGTTTTGTGATGGTCGAAAATGGTAAGAAGAATAAGTATTTGTTGATAGTTGAATAAACAGTTAACGATATAAAAAAACGCTGCAAGCCTTGATTGGTTTGCAGCGTTTTTTTTGTTTATCATCTTTTTTGTCATTCTGAGGAAAACCGCCACTTAAACGGTGTCGTCTAAAACGGAATGACGCGGACAAGTGAGGCGATGATTTTAAATCATCGCCTCACTAAAAACACAGTGCGTCATTAGTAGCGCAGCGAAAGAACCTGTATAAACAATTGAAAATAAGCGATTTAGATTCTTTCGCTTCGCTCAGAATGACAAAAAATGTTCGCGAAAAATAAGATTGACTATTTAGTTTAACTTTTTAGATAAATAAGAATCCATAAAAAATAGGCTTGAAAATAAAATACACAAATTAGTGACAAAAGATCGTTTTAAAATATTTGACTATTTAGTTTAACTAAAAAATCAATAAAAAAAACTACCTACAAAATCTCTTCACACCCTTGATGAATGTGTACTATGAGATTTTACAAGTAGTCTTAAAAACAATCTTAACTTACTCAGATTTTCTAAACTAAATCATCTATGGTTATTGAACACTTAATTTGTTGACAATAGTTACTCCACCTGTTTTTAGTTGGACAACGTACAGTCCTTTTGCCCAATTTGAGACATTGATGCGAAGTGTTTGCGCATCGAGGGATGTGACCCCTGCAGAGTAAACCAAACGACCATCAATACTGAAAATGCTGATTTCAGAGTCTTTGTCCGCAATATTTGTTAGGTTGATATTCAATAAGTTATCTACAGGATTATTGAATTTTATGCCCGCACCTTTGCCATCTAAACGAGCAGATACAATTTTGGAAAATGTTTCTTTTCCATCGAAATCAACTTGACGTAATCGATAATAGTAGGTTTTTCCTATTTCAATACGTTGGTCAATGTATTGATATGCACTACCACTATTCCCTTTAGACTCGACAAAAGTGATAGGAACAAAGGTTTTCTCATTTTCATCTCTCCGTTCTAAGTTAAAGCCTTTGTTATTGATTTCATTTGCCGTTTCCCAATTGATTTGGATTGTTTTGTCGGGCTGTCCCTTTGCCGAAAGTTGAGTCAAGGTTACAGGAACAACAGAATTATTGACAGTAATTAAGGTTGTTGCAGCGTCTGTTTTTGTAAAGACACCAGAACTTACGCTCACTGAGTTGTTCACAAAAATTGGATTAGACACGACATAGACATTATCAACATTCCAACCAACAGCTGGAGAAAGTATATCAGACATGAAACGGAAGCGGAAATAGGTGCTCGAGTTTTTAAAGGCATCGAGATTAACCACAGACTGAATAAAATTCCCAGAACTACCACCAAAACAAGATCCATTGTTGCTACTGGTGTACATCAAGGGGTTATCAGCCGCAGCAACTGTGGCATTGGAAGGATACCCGTTTGCTTCAAAACTACTTAGCGGAACTGTCGTCCAAGGGCCTACTGCAGAAAGAGCCGTTTCCAAGGTTCCACCATCAAAAGTTATTTCTGTGCCATACATGTGATTAAAATAAAGTTTTAATCCATTCATATTAGGCAATGCAACAGCTGCGGCAGTGGTTAGACCTGCATCTGAGGAGCCATCTGGGTCAGGCACGAACCATGATGTCGTACCCGTATATGCTGAACCTGAAATTTGAGTCCAAGGATATAAAGGATTGACAGAAGAGGTAGCCCATTTCGTCGTTCCATGCTCCTGATCATCAAAGAAATAAAGTGTTGAAGCTGTTGGTTTATTGACCAAAAAAGAGACTGTACGTGTGACTGTTTGTCCTGCTGGCACGGAAACACCTGACCAAACGACATTTGAACCAGATACACCACCGCCGTCACTTGCTGTTTGGAAAACAGTATTTGCTGGTATTGGGTTAGTTATGGTAACACTGGTCGCTGAAGAAGCTGTATTGCTCACTTTAATCGTGTATTGTAAGTTTGTACCGTTTTTCAGAGTGTCCGGAGCCGTTACTTTGACATTGAAAACAACGACATTTGGATCACAGGCAGGAGGTAATTGATAACCATTTGTTTCATTTCCGAGTGCATTTGTGACATCCGTTGCATCGTACCCTAAGCCACGTTTTGCAAAAGCACGCCAAATACGGCAACTGTGAATACCTCCATATAATAAAGTATCTGCTTTTAAGATGCCATCACGTTGTTGAATAAAAGTCGGAGATGCTGGTTGGAGACGAATGCCTTCCAATATCAATTTATTAGCAACGTTGTTACCACCTGCACCTGCTAAACCAGCTACATTGTTTGGTGAATAATAGATGTTGTCATTAATCGGGTATTGGTCAATCATTTCTTGAAATAGTTCATAAAGCATTGTGCACCATACGAAACCTATACCATGCGGAATAGTCAGTGAAGGGTCCGAAAGTCCTGCAGAAGTACCTGCAAAAACGAACTCATTGACACCTGTATTGATACTGTATTTACGTGGACGAATGCCCAAACCATCGTAATTTTGATAAAATACGTAAGTACCAATGCCTCGGTCAGGCAATACACCGTTTGGATGTTGAGCGGTAGCTCCACCTAAATCATTGCTGCGTGTGGTCATATATAAAGCCCAGAAATCACTCCAGCCTTCACCACCTTGCTCATTTCCTGATAGAGAACCACCAGATGCCGTTTGTGGCGAAGTACGTGAAGAAATACCATGACCATACTCATGCGCAATGATGCCATTGTCGAAATCACCATCTTTTTTGGGTACTTTGGGTAAATCGCGCTTGAGTGAACCGACGATTACTGCTCCAGAACCCAAGGCGGCTTTTAATTCGAGACCTTTGTTATAGGAAACCATAACCGCAGGAATGGTAATAGAGTTAATAGTAGCATCAGAACCACCCATAGCAAGCACTGCATTAGGATTTGCAACATCATTGTTCATCACGATGACACCAACAGCACCGCCTAATTGAGCGCCATGCACTTTTTCGACAAAGGAACAACTGCCTCTATCAATCAAAACTATTTTACCCAAAACGGTATTTGCAGGCGCTAAACCAACGCCCATACTGGCACCACACCCCTCAGTAGAAGTACCCACTGAAGCCGCTGCATTTTTTTGAACAACAATAAAATCCTTATTCAGAACCGGACGTGCGAAGAGATCGAGATTAAATGCAACGTTTGATTCGTTGGCAGCTAAATATAAAGCCCCTTGTAAGGATGGATATTTGGTTCCTGCTGATGGTGGTGGCGTAGCTCCTCCTGTGACTGTACTAATTTGTACAAGATCATCTAATACAGACGCAGTCCATAGATACATTTGCATTTGACCGGGTGTACCATCCGTTAAAGTAAGAAAGTTAGCATTGTTAGTTCCGCCGCCATCCTGCGATTGCGCCAAAACACCATCATTACCGACACCACCTCTGTTCGTGCCACTAAAAATGTTGGTCGTTTGAAAATTTCGTCCCTTTTCGTTAAAACCAAAAGGATAGAAAACGTCATGCATCAAGTTATTCCAATAAAATAAATTAGTTGTTGCAGCATTCCGATTAGGAAATTGATTTGTTACACTGGTTGTTGAATATTCAGGTTCTTGAGTCAAATCCCAAGGATAATTATAGGTATAAGGAGCTACAGGAGGAACATTTGTAGCCTGAGCTGAATAATTAGGAGCGGGACTCGGAGCACCACCCAGAGGTCCCGGGCTTGGGTCATAGAAAGCCCACACGTTGTTACCTCTCGTATAAGCGTAATCAGTCGCACCATCATCGCTTGTCCATCCGTATGGAGAAGCAGTGGGATCACCAGAAGTTGTTACATTCGTTTGCGTGTTTGTTGCTGTATTGTCAGAAGGCACTTCCGCTGGTTGATTGAGAACTAGGTAAGTATTTGCAGGGGGTAACATTGTCGCAGAAGCAGAGAATATATTTTTATGGGCGGGTGGTACATCAAATCTATCCAATTTACGCAATTCTTGTTGGGCAATATAAGCCTCTGTACGTGCAGCGGTCGCTAAGTGGCGTGCATGATGTTCTTTTTCCAATTGTTTAAGCTCTTCGGGCGAGCCATCTGTTTCCACGCCACCAAAATTACATTTCAGTACTAAATCTTGTTTTTCTAAAATGTTTCCATTAAGTGCATCGGTGTAACTGAGCCAATAATGCTGGCGGTCAGGCGTATAAAATTGTGTTTCCCATGTTAGTTTTAATGTTTCACCTTCTTTTAAGCCTTTATGATACATTAAGCGCACTTTGATGTGGTCGGCAGCTAAGGTACTTTTATCAAAAACGGTTTGTTGATCGAGCCCATGAGGTGGTTCGTTTATTGTTAGATTGCCGTTATAAGGCATGCCAAGCGATACTAAAAAGGACAAAACAGCTTTTTCTGCTGTGATTGACGGCTTAGCTGAATTGACTTTAGGTTCAGAGAACTGGTCAGAAGGTGAAACAGCACCATGTGTTTTGCTGATATGCAAACCCAACAAGGCATCTTTAACAAAAATCCCATTGACTTGCTGTTGCGCATAAATATGGCGTATGCCAGAAGATTCATCATGCACATCGTCATTCAGATGATATTGCATGTTTTTGTTTAAATGACCACTCTTTTGAAAGTGTTCATTGATAAGTGTTCCAGCATCTTTCTCAAAGATGGACTGGGCAAGTATTTGATTACTAACCAATGCCATACTCAAAAAGGTGAACACGATTTTAATAAAGGAACAATTTTGCATTTTGTTGATGATTTTGTAAAGTGAATGAATAAATGAAGCATAGGTGTTGCCCTATAAGTTGTTGACAACAAGTTATTTATAAATGGTTTTATTTCAATTTATTTACTAAAAACAAATAAATACTGAGGGGGGGTAAAATGACTGGCATCAACAATAGCCATATACTATGAAAAGATTTATTTTTTGTGTTCTGATAGGCTGTCGTCCTTTTATACTAAATTTAGAAGTGTCTTGATGATTGTTTATAAGTTATAGCAAATCAATAGTTCTCATTAGAAAACATAGCAGAAATCCCCATATTATAGGCATCTTCTGTTTTGCATTCTAAGATTTATAGGACGTTCTACAAGGGTTTGAAAAAAAGGAGAAGTAGAGATGAAGTGTTGTGTTTTTATTCATGTTATTTGTTTTTAAAATTTACAATTTGACCAACCATTTGTGGTAATTTTTTATCATAAAATTGTTTGGATATTCATGTTTATATAGTTGTTGTTTATTCACTTCGCAAGTGTTATTTATGTATTTATCATAATTAACAATAAAATTGTACCTAACAATTTGAGCTTAATTTGTAGAATATCATCCCCATTATGAGCAATTTAGTCTCTAAAAGACCCCAATTTGTTTGTATATTATTTTTATTCAACACCATTTTTGATATGAACGGAGAAGGAGACTATATACATCATTCAAAGGTTATTTCATGAGGTTCTTTGATTAGAGCATTCATTTTTAATTGAGGCATAAAATGAGGAAAGCGACACCAATCATTGATGCCGCTTTTCCTATGCTTTGAGTTGGAATCGGTCTTGGGTAAAATAAAATGTTAAATCGGTCGCCGGGTGATGCCTTAAATGTTTATATGGAATGACCTACGGTGTTGACACGTTTTGCATGTCAAGTGATTATAATAAAAAATTGAAATCGGAAGTAGATTTTAAATCATGTAGGAAAAAGGAAGTGATTGATTGAAAAAATAAAAACTTTTAAGTGTTGTTCTCAACGAAATTGACCTCACTTAAACGAGGACAGGGTTTCAATATTGTTTAGTTATGTTGAATTTCTATCCTTAATTTGTTTTTTTAGACAAAATTATTGGCGGGAAATGAGTTACAATTCCCCGCCAATTCTGTTAAATTTTGTCTATAATTGAATCTTGCCGACCTCAGTGACTTTGCCAATTTCGACTTTCACATTTTCCACTGTTTTACCCGTACACCCAGTACCTTCAGCAGCCACAACAACTTTATATGTCCCTGTAGGAATGCCTTGAAGGACAAAACGGTTAGTCGTTGAAGGATAAGACGAGGTTAAAGTATCCGTTCCATTTATGGCATACACGATGGTTTTGCAAGTCGTTGTACCAATTTCTCCGCGAATACTACCATTATTAGCTTCTGTAATGAGGCGAATGACTGGTTTCATCTTGTATTCACTGCCTTTTTTGACCTCTTTTACAGATTTAGCGGCATCAAAATCCATAAGCACTTTGTAGGAAATACCGGCTAAAAGCTTTTTCTCAAATTTTAATTTCAAACCAGATTTGTCACTACTTGGGATGACCAAAGGCAAGACGATACCGTCAGCCTTAATCGTATTATTGTCTCCCAGAATTAGACGAATTTCTGAAATGTCGCCCAAAGGCAATACGGTTGAACCCAAAACAGTATCTATACCGTTGTTCAATTTCAAAATATTGTAAATACCCTTTGTCACAGTCAAAGGTTGCCATCCACTGCTACTGGCAGTGTCTTTATTAACATGGACTTCCGCTCCTTGAATATCAATATTGACTTCTTGATACAAGGCTGGCCCATCTGTTAGGCGCAATTCCAAAGTCGCTTTAGTGTTAGCATCTTTCTGACAAGATACAACAACAAGCATTAAACAAATACCAATACTGAATAATAGTTTTTTCATTAAAAAATTAAGTTTAAAAATATAAATAAATAGTAATTGTGAAAATTCTAAGACCTTAACGATAAATACGTGCCAAAAATTTTTCTTTTTTTTTATAATTAACCTTTAAATAACTTTTAACGTTTTTAGAAAAAATTATGGACTTTAAGTCTCCCCTCAGTATCTTGGCAAAAAATTTATAATATGCACTTATCTGAAATCCTTTATCAACTCGGAGAAGACCGAGAAAATTACTTTAATGCCGTCTCAACGCCTGTCATTCAAACATCCAATTTTGCTTTTACAGACTTAGATGTTTTCCGCCAAAGATTAACCAATGAATTGAGCGGAACGATTTATACAAGGGGCAATAACCCGACGGTTAAGATATTACGTCAAAAAATTGCGGCTTTAGAGTCCGCAGAAGAAGCCCTTGTTTTTGCGAGTGGTACGGCAGCGGTTGCAGCAGCAGTCATTGCCAATGTCAATGCGGGAGACCATATTGTCTGTGTGAAATCACCCTATTCATGGACAAATGTGCTGTTAACTCGTTTTTTAACCCGTTTTGGCGTGACAACGACTTTTGTTGATGGCACAGATGCGACTAATTTTGAAAAAGCTATTTTGCCTACTACTAAAGTGATGTTTCTCGAAAGTCCTAATTCACAGACTTTTGAATTGCAAGATTTGGCAGCTTGTGCCGATATTTGCAAACGACATGGATTAATTTCAATCATAGACAACTCTTACAGTACACCGATTTATCAAAGACCCATTGAATTGGGTATTGACATCGTTGTTCATTCGGCAACAAAATATCTGAATGGACATTCTGACGTGGTGGCGGGAGTCGTTTGTTCAACATTGGCAATGATTGAAAAAATATTTAACAATGAGCAAATGTGTCTCGGTGCTATCATTAGTCCACATGATGCGAATCTCATCATCAGAGGTTTGCGTACACTCCCATTGCGCATAAAAAAGTCAGATGAAAGTGCCAAAAAGGTTATAGAATGGTTGAAAACGCACCCAAAAGTTAAAAAAATCTATTACCCTTTCCTTGAAGACTCCCCGCAGTATGAACTGGCAAAAAAACAAATGACAGGCTGCGGCGGTTTATTTTCAATAGAAACGACCGCAGAAACGATTGAAGAAGCCGAAGCGTTTTTCTATCGTTTGAAACGTTTTGTCTTCGCCGTTTCGTGGGGCGGACATGAATCGTTGATTTTCCCAATTTGTGCTCTATACGGCGTTGAAGGCAAGCCAAATCCCTCTTTGCCTTTCAATTTCTTCCGTTTTTACATCGGTTTAGAAGAGCCTGAATGGTTGATTGAAGATTTGAAACAGGCGTTTGGGTCGTAAATGGTTATCGGTTATTCGTTAATCGTTATAGGTAAATTCGTTGACCGATAACGTTTAACGAATAACCAATCCCCAATAACTAATAACCAAATAAATATTTTAATTTTGCCCCCATTATGAAAGTGTATTTTAGCCTTGAAGATTTACCCGTTTTTCAGAACACTGTTGTCACAATAGGTTCTTTTGATGGTGTTCATAGTGGACATCAGCGTATATTGGAACGTGTCAAACAATTATCGCAAAGTATTGATAGTCAATCGGTTGTCATAACTTTTCATCCTCATCCACGCCTTGTTGCTCAACCCAACGACAAGTCTGTTGTATTGCTCAATTCCATCGAAGAGAAAGTTGAACTGTTAGAAAAATACGGGATTGACGTTGTAGTCGTTGTACCTTTTACAAAGGCATTCTCGGAGCAAACACCAGAAGCCTATATCGAAAACCTACTTTATCAAAAATTTAAACCTACTTATATTGTTATTGGTTATGACCACCGTTTCGGCGCGAATCGGGTAGGGGATACGGCACTTTTGCAGAAATTAGCCCCAAAATACGGTTATGAAGTCATTGAAATTGAAAAACAGGTCATTGACGAAATCGCCGTTTCTTCCACAAAAATTAGGCAAGCAATAGAAAAAGGCAATATACGTTCAGCAAACAGGTTGCTTGGACATTATTTTAGTTTTACGGGTGAAGTCGTCAAAGGGCAACAAATCGGTAAAGAAATTGGCTTCCCAACGGCTAATTTATTGGTGACAGAGAAAAACAAACAACTGCCACCACATGGCATTTATACAGCTTTTGTGCATTTGCCAGACGGTAAATTGAGAAAAGGGATGATGTATCGGGGCAATCGCCCCGTCTTGAAGGAACATGATAATGTGACAATTGAAGTCAATATTTTTGATTTTAATGAAGATATTTATGGTCAAAAAGTGAAGGTCGAGTTGGTTCAATTCCTACGTCCTGACCGCTATTTCGACAGCCTTGAATCCCTTGTGATTCAGTTGGCTGATGACGAAAGAGAAAGCCGTGAAATTTTGCAAGAGATTGAAAATCAGCTCATTCCGCGTGCAGCCATCGTCATTTTGAATTGGAATACCCCTCAGTATTTGAAGCTGTTTTTGCCTTCTGTTTGTGGTTCTCGATATGGCAATTTTGATGTCATTGTAGCTGATAATGGCTCGACAGATGACAGTGTTGAAACAGTGCGTGAACTCAATTTAGACGGAATTCCTGCCTTAATGGGTGTTGACCGTGTGCGCGTTGTTGAATTAGCTGAAAATTATGGATTCGCCAAAGGTTATAATGAGGCTTTGAAGCATAAAAAATTGAGTCCTCGCTCGAAGGATGTGCCAGATGGCTACGATTATTATGTTTTGCTCAACTCAGATTGTCGTGTCTCACAAGGTTGGTTAACGCCAATAATTGACATGATGGATGCCGATAAAACAATTGCGGCGGTTCAACCTAAAATTTTGAGTTATAATAGAAAACGAAAATTTGAGTATGCAGGTGCTGGCGGCGGCTGGATAGATACTTTGGGTTATCCATTCAGTCGTGGACGTGTGTTTGAGACCATTGAAAAAGACCGAAAACAGTACGATGATGAAGCCGAAATTTTCTGGGCTTCTGGTGCGGCAATGGTCGTTAGAGCCGATTTATGGCATCGTTTCGGCGGTTTTGATGAAGATTTTTGGGCGCATATGGAGGAAATTGATGTATGCTGGCGTTTTAAAAGGGCAGGGTATAAGGTGATGGTACAGCCCAAAGGTGTTGTTAGGCACGTTGGTGGTGGTACAATGGACTATTTAAATCCCCGTAAAACGTACTTGAATTTTAGAAATAGTTTGTATACTATTTTAAAAAATGAATCTGCAATTAAACTACTGTGGCTAATTCCAGCGCGTTTATTGTTAGATGGGGTTGCAGGTGTCAAATTTATGTTAAGTGGGCAGTTCAAACATTGTGCATCCATCATAAAAGCACATTTTAGCTTTTATGGCAATTTCTTTCTCATGTTGAAGAAAAGAAAACAAGTTGCACAACTGATTGAAAAAGAACGTATTGCACCTAATAATACGTCTGGGATACTGAGGGGGTCAATTGTTTGGCAATATTATATGAACAAGAAAAAGACTTTTACTGCACTTGTTAGTGGTAAAGTTGAAAAAAACATAGAAAGTGATGATAGCGATTGATAGCCAATATTTAATGTTTTTGGGGTGAATTTCTCAAAAACGACCTTTATTAATTAACATAAGATTGATTATAGTTGTAAAATACTAAATAATTGATAATCAATGAGTTACGCTGAACTTACTACCTCTTTACTATTTTTATCGGTTGTAACATCTGCTGTGCAGTATTGAATGTTCTCAAAAAATAAACACCAGAAGGCAATGACTGACCCAAAGAAAATGACCCCTCAGTATCAGAAATGTTTTTTGTCCAAACAGCTTCACCCATAACATTATATAATACAGCTTGTGAAAGACCTTTAAAGTTTGAAAACAAAACATTGGCTTCATCTTCAAACGGATTTGAAGCCACTCGAATCTTAGGTAAATCACCCTTTAGTTTTATTGAAACTATTTTTGTAAAACTCTCCTTTCCATCCCATTCTGTAAACCTTAAACGATAATAATTTGTTGATAACCAAGGGTTTATGTCAATGAATTGCTCTTTATACTGAGGGGGTGTCTCCTCCCCTATTTTTTCAAAATGAACACCATCTTTGCTGCGTTCTATTGTTATATTCTGAATTTCCTTTGTATTTAAAATGTGCCATCGCAATTCAACTTGTTTGTCATTCAGATTCTTTGCTGTAAAGTCTTGAATATCAATGGGTAATGAAGCTGTGCCTAAAAATTCTTGTCGAGCAATAACAAGCGTTGTGCCTCTATTAAAAACGATTGAATTGCCCGCAGCATCGGTTTGAGCAGCCGTATTGCCCGTATTGGGATGTTGTATAGAAATAAACATAAATTTATAATCAGGTGAGAACGTAATACCTGTCGGCTCTGAACCTGCGGGTGTTGTGGCGAATAAGCGTACATCATTTGTACCTCCTGCTATATGCGACGAACCAACCACCCAGATATGATTGCCACTGCCGTCGTGCAAAATCCATAAATTGCCTTCACCATCAAAAGCCAAATTGTCATTTCCAGCTTCTCCCGCATAGCCAAAAGGCTGACAAACGCCATTAATGGTGTAGCATTGGTCTGATACATAAGTTTCATAACCTGAAACGGTTGAGCCATTGTCCGTAAACCGATAGATTTCGTGAAAAGTGGTTGAGGTAACATAGATTTTGCCATCGGGTCCGATTTCTACGTCTTCAATGCGATTGATATTTGTCGCTCCTGCCGTTGCTGATAAAGTGACTGTATTATTTCGATCAATTTTAGTTGTATTCGGAACAACAACCCAATTGCCGTTGCCGCCACCTGTCAATTTCAAGACGTAAAGCGTTCCAGCAGTTGGGTCATTGGCAGTCGTGCAGACAAACTTGTATAAATAACCATTGTCAGAATTATCTGCCCCAAAATATATTTTAGTCCCATCAGATGACACGGCTGCATTCTCATGAGCAACACAACCCAAAGCCCATAATTTCCGAACAGCTTTGCGAGTAACAGGGTCAAATTCGACGAACCAACCGACATCATTATAACCATCAAAATTCAAGTCGGATGTATAAACATACTCTTCGCCGCTTAAAACTGTTCCCCAAGGCGTTAATCCACCTGAACAATTGGCGGCGGTTAAGCCATTGATGGCAGTCAAATCAGCGGCTTCGGAATGGGTGATTGACCACAGTTTCGTCATGTTGTTGTAATTGACATCCAAAACAGACAAGCCGCCTGGTGCTTCCTCATGACTGATGGTCACATATCCATTTGTGCTGCTGCCAGCGATTGGCACAAAACACGAAAAGTCAGGTGTGCCTTTCAAAGTGCCGCCGATACTGAGGGGGTCGCCCGATTGCATCAACTTTTGCATTCTGTGTGTTGCAGGTATGACAAACTGCTGCGTTTGAGCCGTAGGCGTGACGGATGTGAATGTGCCTATGGTTTGGCAAAAAAGTTTGGTTGAAAAAACGAGGAAAAACAAGGTAGATATTCTCATTTGTTAAGTGGATTTATAAGTTTTCAGATAAAAGAATCAAATAATATTTGTTTCTTTTACTTTGATTTGAATTGCCAAAGCTAAACAAACGATTTGAATTTCAAGCAAAATAAGGATAAAATTTCAAAGCAACTCCCCTATCCTATCCATCACTTCTTTAGAATTAATCACAGGAAACACCTCAAATTCAACAATGTCCACCCATTTCCCCTTTGGGATTTAAAACATAGAAACAGAGCAGATTTCACATAGGTTCAGATAAGTTTTTGGAAAATTCTATGTGAGCCTATGTGAAAACCCTTCTATTTCCTATGTGATTAGTTTTGTAACAAGCCAAAGCGGAAATTGCTGGACGAGGATATTTATTGAAGGATTTAATCACATTTAGTAGGGTTTGACTTAACAAAATAACGTTTATATTTTTTGGACTTAGGATTCATACACCCTTCTAAATTCAAAATTTCTACTTTTCTGAAGTCAATCGGCTGCCCCTCGCTTTGCATCGCAATAAAGCCTGTTGACAGCAGTTTGCCATTTTGTTTTATTTTGGGGTCATAACCGTTCGCAACACCGCCGCCTATTTGAGGTTTCGAATATTGCAAAACCGTATCGCCATTGATGATGTGTGTAATGAGCGAATCGCCCAAAACAATCATTTCAGCGCGAACCCATTGTTCGCCTTCATAAGTTTTTGAAGTGGATTCAATACAGTGCCGAGGATCAATTTTCCCTTTATACACGACATCCGTACCGGGTGAACACATATTGCCTGTCGGACGTGGTTTGCCATCGCCCAAACCTGCTAACAATTGAAATTCTACGGAAATAGGCCAGTCTTGTTCTTTGGGCATGGTGCGGGGGTCTTGGGAATGAAACATGATGCCACTATTTTTTTGAGTATAAATCGGTGCATCTTTGCGCCATTCACCGACAAAACGGTATTCAACAACCAATTTGTAGTAAGAAAACGGCTGATTGTAATACAAATGACCATACCGATTCCTAAATGAGTCGTATTGGTCATAACGAACTTTCATCAATCCATCTTCTACCCGAAAGGTATTGCCATAATTGTCCCCCACTTCGTGGTGATGAATTTTTACCGTCCAGTCTTTAATGTCTTTGCCATTGAATAGGGAAACCCAGTCTTCTTTGCTGACTTTATTTTTCACCGAAGCACAGCTTGTACATGCTAAAATAGTTACTAAAAAGAGGCCTCGCATTGAGCTGTAGAGATAATTTTTCGTCATGTCCTTGTTTTTTGATGATGAAGCAACAAAGTACGAAAGATTTTCAAAACGGTCTTGTCGATTCTTTTTAGATACGCTATTTTTCGACGTTTTACTGAGGGGTATCAAAAACTTACCCACTCACAACCAAATGACATGTGAACCTTTTTTGCTCTTGACATTTGTTTTTTTACGCTTTTTGAACAAGTAATAACCCTCGGGCAAAGCCTGTTCCATTGGTTTATGTAAGTTGCAACTCGGCGCGATGATATAGGGTGATGAATCAAAAGAGCTGCGCAATGCTGGGTTTAGCATGACTTTGTACATTTCACAAGGACAAATGACTCTGACATTGTCGGAAAACACTTGAGTGTAACCAGTAGTAGCTGATAAGCTGAGGACAATTAGGATAGTTGATTTCATAGACTTCAATTTTTTGATAAATCAAATTGAGAATTTTATACCTTTTGATTCGGAAATATTGAGGAAGGAATTAGAAGCAAAGTAGAAGCAATAGACATTTTAAAAAAAAACAGCCTTCCAAACCTTTTGAAAGGCTGCTCTCAAAAAATCAAAATAGTATAAAAAAAGTACTATACTTATGTCCGTTCTGCCCCAATTTCATTCGTTAGAAATTTTGAACAGCCTCTTTATTCATACAAAATACGAGCGCTACCGAGGGGGCATCAGGATCAATTCTTTTGGAGTAACTATTCATAAAATCAAATAAACGTTTTGTTTCATTTGGCTTTTTCCCATTGGGAGGTCATTTTAACCTAATCGTTTGTGTCATCATAAACAGTTTTAGGAGGTAATAGCGCCGTATCTCTTATGACTGCTGTTTTTTTGTTAATTGGTGGATCACAAATAGGTTCCTTGTTCGGTAGAACAGGGTCTAATTTGCATGACATGACTGTAAAGATTGAACAGAATAAAACGGTGAATAATAATTTTGTTTTCATAATGATAGTTTTTAAAAATTTAAAAAATTGAGTTTCGACGATAATCCTCATGCCCTTTTTCAAGGCTAATAAAAGGTGAAGGAGAATAATAATTTTGTTTTCATAATATCTTCTATTTAAAAATTAAAAAAAGGTTTTTGGGAAATAGATTAGATGAATTATATCAAAGCTACTGACCTTCTTGTATAAATACTTTGCTTTGCCCAAAGGAGGACAACCAATTAATAAAAGGCTCGAAAACACCTAAAAAAATGAAGCAGCAGATTGCAATAACAATCAAAACACTGATAAGGTATCCAGAATTTATGTTTGAATATAGGTTGTCATTATTTAGGTTTGTTTTCATTTTATTCAACATTTAGAAAGTGTAGAATCAATACTCTACGAATCCAGCACTTTTATGCTAACGGTGTTTCAGAATATAGTGACAAAATTCAATAAAAATCTTGTTTTATGTTTGCACGCATGTTGCAATTGTTTGTACAAATGGTGCAAAATGCCTAAAAGTGCAAACATTTTAAGTTAAGAGGCTTAATATCTCAAGCTTCAAGTAGTTAACGGAAAATAATTAAGTGGTCAAATTGGTAAAGCAGAAGCCTTGTTCGTATATCTTATTTTGACCACTTCATTATTTACTCGTTACATAGTTTGCTGATTCAAAAAATGTCAACTAACATTGTGCAGAATATTAGGACATAAAATAAAGGAAATCACTACGAAACGAAAGCAAACATGGCATTATATATAACGCTGGCAATCATCTTGATTGGCATTTTTTTATTCGTCAACGAGTATTTTTCAATAGATACGACCTCCATCCTCATCATGGCACTGTTCATTGTGTCAGGTGTTTTATCACCTGAAGAAGGTTTTGCAGGTTTCAATCACCCTGCGACGTTGACCTTGGGCTGTATGTTTGTGGTCAGTTCTGCGGTCTTTAAAAGCGGATTGATAGAAGGATTGAGTGATAGAATTGTTCAATTAGCCAAAATACATTACAGCATTGCGTTGCTTGTTTTTTGTCTGTTTACGGTTATTTTGTCTGCTTTTGTCAACGATTCGGCAGTCGTTGCCTTGATGATTCCGTTGGTGATGCTGGTGTGTCGTGAAACGGGTATCAGTCCTTCAAAACTGTTGATTCCAGTCTCTTTTTCAGCACTTTTGGGTGGTACGTGTACCTTGATTGGTACGTCCACGAATATCCTTGTGAGTGGTTTGGTTGCCAAAACGGGCTTGCCGCCTTTCGGTATGTTCGAGTTTTCAGGGGCAGCTTTTTGTTTGACGGTTATTGGCGTTTTGTATTTACAGTTTGTCGCACCTTTATTGTTACCTCATCGTGAAAGCAACGAGGACAGCACTTTGGCGCGTGAAATTGAGAAATACATCGCCGAAGTTGTTATCCAAAAAGGCAATCCAGACATTGATAAATTTATCAGCAAGTCCAAATTGGTGAGCAAATATGGCGCACAAATACTATTGATACGTCGTGACAGTGATTATTTGACCGATGTTGAAATCAATTTCCACACCCTATTAAAAGAAGGCGATGTTTTAAAAGTTGCCATTTCACCCAACAGCCTTTCCGAATTAAAAGAAATGCCGGGCTACGCTTTTCATGGCGAAAAAGCAACCTTACAAGGTGTTGACGAAAAAATGATTTATGAAATTATGATTCCTTTTGGGTCAGAACTTGTGGGCAATTCCTTAATTCAACTGAATTTTAGAAATACCTACCAATCCACCGTTTTAGCGATTCGGCATCGAGACGAAACGATTATCGAAAACCTATCAGAAGTTCAACTTCGTGAAGGTGATATGATGCTCATTCATGCCGCCAAAAAGGACATTTCAACCTTAAAATCCAAAAAATTAATCATCGTCTTATCAGAATACAAGGGTCGAAAAATAAATTATAAGAAAGCGATTCCTTCATTAGTCATCGCTATTGGCGTTGTTCTGACGGCAGCTTTGGGCATCACTTCAATATTGATAAGTGCGATGGTTGGCTGTTTACTCTTGGTGACAACAGCCATTATGAAACCCAAAGAGGCTTATGATGCCATCGAATGGAAAGTGATTTTTATGATGGCGGGTGTTCTGTCAATGGGCATGGCACTTGAAAAAACAGGTGGTTCGGAACTTGTTTCGCAATATATTTTCAAAACAATGGGCGATTTAGACCCTCGAATTACGTTAAGTTTAATCTTTTTGACAACTACACTATCAACAAATATACTGTCCAGCAAAGCAACGGCGGCTTTGATGACACCCATTGTCATTTCACTTTCGGCAGCCATGCACGTCAGTCACAAACCTTTAATCATTGCTGTCATGTTTGCCTGTTCGTTGACCTTTATGACACCTATGAGTTATCCTACAAACACCATGGTTTATGCACCTGGCAACTATAAATTCAATGATTATTTGAAAGTTGGGACACCTTTGAATATCATTATTTGGTTGGCTGCAACGTTTATTATTCCTATGTTTTTTCCTTTTTAAACCCACTTGTCTTAGCTTTTCACCCTTGATGATTTAGAAAATAATTAGGACTTATCGAAAAACGTTCATTATATTGCATAAAATCATTTTCTCTTAAGTCTTGAGATAAAATAAATTGATAAAATACTGAGGGGGTCATCAGTTTTGTAAAACGTTGATTTCAAGCAAGTTACAACTTTTTGAAAAGTCAAAATTTGCGAAAAGTCTATACCAACCTCCCTTCGATATCATTGGTGGAACAAAACATGAAGGAACATGGCATTATACATTACATTTGTCATCATCTTAGTCGGCATTTTTTTATTTGCTATTGACTATTTTTCGATAGATACCACGTCCATTTTAATCATGGTTCTGTTTATCGTCTCAGGTGTTTTAACACCCGAAGAAGGTTTTGCGGGATTCAATCATCCTGCAACATTGACACTCGGGTGTATGTTTGTTGTCAGTTCAGCCATCTTTAAAAGTGGTTTAATTGAAGGTTTAAGTCATAGAATTGTCCAATTAGCACGCATACATTACAGTGTCGCCTTGCTCGTTTTTTGTTTAATCACCGTTTTCATGTCGGCTTTTATCAATGATTCGGCGGTGGTTGCCTTGATGATACCCTTAGTGATGTTGGTTTGTCGCGAAACAGGTATTAGCCCTTCAAAATTGCTCATTCCCGTCTCTTTTTCTGCTTTATTAGGTGGGGTTTGTACACTGATAGGCACATCGACTAATATTTTAGTAAGCAGTTTAGTAGCTCAAACGGGCTTGCCAGCTTTTGGGATGTTTGAATTTGCTGGGGCGGCTTTCTGTTTAACAATTATTGGGGTGCTGTATTTGCAATTAATCGCTCCGAGATTGCTGCCACATCGCAAAAACAATGAAGACACCAGTTTAACAAGAGAAATAGAGAAGTATATTGCCGAAGTCGTGGTCCAAAAAGGCAATGCTGATATTGATAATTTCATCAACCAATCCAGACTTGTTACCAAATATGGCGCACAAATACTCTTAATTCGCCGCAGCAATGAATTTATATCCGATGTAGAAATCAATTTCCACACTTTATTGAAAGAAGGCGATGTTCTTAAAGTGGCTATTGCACCCGACAAATTATCCGAATTGCAACAAATTAAAGATTATGTATTTCATGGCGAAAAAACGGAGACTCAAAAAGAAGAAGATGCCATGATTTATGAAGTTGTGATTCCATTTGGTTCTGAATTAGTAAACAATTCTTTGATACAATTGAATTTTAGAAATACTTACCGATCAACCGTATTAGCCATCAGACACCGCGACGAAACCATCGTCGAAAACTTATCAGAAATTAGCTTACGCGAAGGCGACATGATGCTCATTCATGCTTCAAAAAAAGATATTTCAACCCTCAAATCTAAAAAATTAGTCATTGTTTTGTCCGAATATAAAGGTCATAAATTCAATTATAAAAAAGCCATTCCCTCATTATTGATCGCTTTGGGTGTCATATTGACGGCTGCTTTGGGCATCACCTCCATATTGATTAGTGCGATGATTGGCTGTTTATTATTGGTCACAACGGCCATTTTGAAGCCCAAAGAGGCTTATGATGCCATCGAATGGAAAGTGATTTTTATGATGGCAGGTGTCCTATCCATGGGTCATGCACTTGAAAAAACAGGGGGTTCTGAACTAATTTCGCACTTTATTTTCGAAAATTTAGGCAATTTAGACCCGCGAATTACATTGAGTATTATCTATTTGACGACCTCGCTTTCTACCAATGTGCTATCAAGCAAAGCAACAGCCGCTTTAATGACACCGATTGTCATATCACTTTCGACTGCTATGCAAGTCAGTCACAAACCATTTTTGATTGCCGTCATGTTTGCTTGTTCTTTAACATTTATGACACCTATGAGTTACCCAACCAATACCATGGTTTATGCACCTGGTAATTACAAGTTTACAGATTACCTAAAAGTAGGCACGCCTTTGAATACCATTATTTGGTTGGCCGCAACGTTTATAATTCCCTTGTTTTTTCCTTTTTCATAAAAAATATGTTTCGTTGTCATCTACCATAGCTCTATTTTGCATATGAAAATACGTATCCTTTTTTCATTCCTAATAATATCCTCACAACTATTTGCCCAAATAAATATCTTAGATTTAGGGGCAGTTTCTGATGGTAAAACATTGAATACCAACATCATACAACACGCCATAGACAGTTGTGCGGCAAAAGGTGGTGGCAAGGTTTTCATTCCAAAAGGACGTTTTTTAACAGGTTCGATTGAGTTAAAAACAGGCGTGAAACTGCATATTACTGAGGGGGGTGTTTTACTCGGTAGTACGCGGCGCGATGACTATAAAAAACACGATTGGTATGCGCTTATTTTAGCAAAAGGTCAAGAAAACATCGGTATTGAAGGAAAAGGCATCATTGACGGTCAAGGCAGAGCCTTAGCAGCTGATGTAGAACGTATGAAGTCTGAAGGTTTGTTGCCTAAAAATATAAAACCCTACGCACGTCCCGACGAAAGCCAAAGACCTCAAATTATTGAAATGTCTGATTGTCAAAACATTAAAATTCAAGACATTACGTTAAAAAACGCGGCTTGTTGGGTACAAACTTATCATCAATGTTCGGGCATGTTGTTTAAAAAAATGACTGTTGAAAGCATGGCTTATTGGAACAACGACGGCATTGATTTGGTGGATTGTCGCAACGTCAAAATGACAGATTGCAACATCAATTCTGCAGATGATGCGCTGTGTTTGAAGTCTCAAAACATCAAATCGGCTTGTGAAAACATTGTGATAAAGCGGTGTACTTTGCGGTCAAGTGCCAGTGCCATTAAGTTTGGGACGGCTTCTTATGGTGGTTTTAAACATATTCGCATCCAAAACATCTACGTTTATGATACTTATCGCTCTGCCATTGCTCTTGAATGTGTTGACGGTGGCTATATCGAAGACATTAAAATCAAAAATATTACAGCAAAAAACACGGGCAATGCCTTGTTCATTCGCTTAGGACATCGTTATCAAAACCGTCCTGTTGGTTACATCAAAGACATTTTCATCAAAAACCTAAAAGCCGATATTCCAAAAGAAAAACCCGACAAAAATTACGAAATGGCGGGGCCGCCAGCCGATTCTATTTCCAATCTACTCCCCTCCTCTATTGTCGGTTTGCCCGAACATCGTATTCAAAATGTGCATTTGGAAAATATAAACATTACTTTCGGCGGTGGCGGCTCTAAAGACACTGCTTATATTGCGCCC
>JANLQI010000123.1:0-4462 GCA_031367705.1 Saprospiraceae bacterium
AACGTCGGCGAGGTTTAAAACCTCGCCGACGTTCAAATTACAAAAAAAATATGGAAATTTGGCAATATATTCTCCTCTATTGTGCAGTTTTAGGCGGTGGCAGTTTAGCTTTTTGGTTCAAGAGCAACAATCGGAAATTCTTGCAACGCATTTTGTCCTTTGTCGGGGCGTATTTGTTGGGCATTTTGGTGCTGCATCTCATTCCCGATGCGTATTCGAGTGGCAATGAAAAGATAGGGTTGTGGGTTTTGGCTGGTTTTTTTATTCAATTAACACTTGAACAATTTTCATTGGGTGTTGAGCATGGACACATCCACGACCATCATCATACAAGCCGTCCTTTATTTGCTTTGCAAGTCGTTTTGAGCCTTTCGATTCATGCTTTCATGGAAGGACTACCCCTCAGTAATCACGACGTTTTACACGCAGCGGGACACATACACGAGCATGATGTCAACCAATTGTATTACGGCGTTATACTGCACAAAGCACCCGAAGCCTTTGCCTTGGCTTTGCTGTTGTTGATGAGTCATTTTTCAAAAAAGGTGGTTATTATCAGCATTGTATTGTTTGCCGCCATGTCTCCTATGGGCGCACTTTTGACGCAATTAATTGATTTTTCAACAGATACGCAGCATATAATGATTGCAATTGTAATTGGCTCGTTGCTGCATATTTCAACAACGATTCTGTTTGAGATAGACAATACAGATGAACATCGGATTTCAATGCCTAAATTAATGGCTATTGTGGCGGGTGTTGGTTTGGCTATTTTGGTGACGATGTGATTTTTTTCAGACTACTGATGACACTCATCAGTGGTCTGAAAAATACTAAGTAGTTCGCATTAAATAATGGAAAATATTATTTTTATAAGTCATTCATTCTAAATAAGTTTTGCCCTTTGCCCTTTGCCCTTTGCCCTTTGCCCTTTAATTTTTATTCGGTGTAGGTTTTATCACTTCCTCCTTGATAACGGGCATTTTGTTCAAACGTTCGTCGCGTTCCCGCTTGCGCTTTTCTGCCAAAATATCTTTGACTTGCTTGAAATTAATGTCTTTTTTATTCAAAGACCGATGCCAACAAACGACAATTGCCATGGCTTGGTCTTCAGGATAAGAGATGCCTGCTTCGCGGAGATAATGGCCCAACCTTGACCCTTCATAAAGTCCCCAATTTGTCGTAATCCAACGACCGAGACTGAAATACAGTTTTCTCGCCGCATCATTTTCAGAAAGAAACATAAATTTATTGCGTGAATCGGCATCTGTCAGCCTGTTTAACTCTGCAAAAGCGTCAAAAATATCCTTTGGAATGTATTGACCCGCCAATTTGTTTTGCTGAATACGCCATTCATATTTTTCTTTAATATCCGATGTTGAAGATGCAGGTGAGGCTTCATCTTGAGCGAAAGCAAATAGGGTAGTCGAGGTGAAAAAAGCAATGAGAAGCGATGTTTTCCCGTTCATATTTAGATTTTATTTTCTCAAAAAACGTTAAAAGCGTTTATTTCGTATATTCAAAAGCGTTCTGTTTGTTTTTTTTAACTAAAGAAGCAGCATGTTTGACAATTTTTGATTTATTTTGACAAACTATTTAAACATAAAAACGACTTAATTCATTTATCAAATTATAACCTTCTAAATGCACATTCAAGTTATCAAGAAAACGAGATTACTTATTTTTCTTTTTGCTTTGCAAATATTCAACCTTTATGGGCAAAAAAATGACCATGTAAAAGGGCAGTTTATTGTCCAATTGACATCTGCCAATAAGCTAACTGATTTTTTAAAGGACTTTCCCATTTTTCTATCCAAACAGAATCCTGCAGAACAATTAGCCCCAACAATGCCCGTTTTTCGTGTTTTTTTTGATGACAATCAAGAAGAAAATACTTTACTTCAAGCTCTCAGAAAGTACCCCTCAGTAATAACGGCACAATTCAACCATATTCTCGAAGACCGTATTACGCCCAACGATACTAAATACACCTCGCAATGGTACCACAACAATCCAGGTGGTGGCACGGCTGTTTTAGATGCTGATATGGATACGGACGATGCTTGGAACATCACAAAAGGCGGTGCAACGACGGACGGAGATTCAATAGTTGTGGCGGTTATTGATAATGGAACAAACCTGACACACCCTGATTTACTACAAAATTTGTGGTTTAACCGTCAAGAAATTCCCGATAATGGCATTGATGACGACAGAAATGGCTATGTGGACGACTATCGCGGTTGGAATGCTGCGTTTCGGAATGACAATGTAGAAGGCGGTACACATGGCGTCGAAGTAGAAGGTGTTATTGGTGCTGTCGGCAACAACAATAGGGGGGTAGCGGGTGTCAATTGGTCAGTAAAAATAATGAGCATCGTTTATGATGGCAGCGAAGCATCTGTTATTGCTGCCTATGGCTATGTGATTGTGCAAAGAAAATTGTACAACTTGACGAAAGGGCAACGAGGTGCTTTTGTTGTGGCAACAAATTCCTCTTTTGGCGCACCCAACAAGTTCCCACGCGATGCGCCGATTTGGTGTGCTATGTACGATTCACTCGGTGCTGTGGGTGTCCTAAACATTGGCGCAACAGCGAATAGCAATGTGGATGTTGACCAAGTCGGCGACCTGCCCTCGACTTGCCCAAGTGACTACCTTGTAGTCGTTACAGCAACGGACAATAAAGATACTAAAGCCACAGATGCCGCTTTTGGTGTCCTCAACGTAGATGTAGCAGCCCCAGGCGTAGCTATTTGGACGACGGCTGCTAATGGTGATTATACATCAGTTCGTGGTACGTCGTTGGCATGTCCGATGGTGGCGGGTATTGCGGCTTTATCATATTCTGCGCCATGCAGTGATTTTACAAATTTTGCTAAGACTTATCCATCAAGTGCTGCTTTGTTTTTAAAAGATTGGATTCTAAGAGGTGCGGAATCGAAACCCGATTTATTAGATAAAATCAAAACAGGTGCGCGGGTCAATGCTTTAAACACGGTTCAAAAAGTCATGCAATTTTGCGGTGCTTGTCCGCAACCGTCAAAGGTGCGCATTATTGCCACAACGACGGCTGCAACGGTTACGATGACTTTTATGACCGCTTCAAATACCATTCAAGCCCGTTATCGCTTATTGGGTTCAAATACATGGACGACGATTTCTGCTCAAAATGCCCCCCTCAGTATAAACGGCTTGCAAGCGTGTACAGACTATGAATTGGAACTGAAAACGACTTGTGCGGGTACAACCAGCTCCGCTTATGTCGTGCCATTTAAAACAGATGGTTGTTGCAGTTATCCTGAAAATGTCTTGATTTCTAATGTTTTATCCAATCAAATCAGCGTTAAAGTGTCAAAAGTGACCGCTTCAATGGGGTATCGGGTGTGTATGAAAGAAGCGACTTCAGGCGTGTGTACCTTTGATAAAATTTATACAGATACGTCTTTTGTTGTCAATAATCTTAATAAATGTCAAAATTATTCATTGTCTATTCAGTCAGTTTGTATCAATGGCAACAGCAAAGACACGGTTTTGGCATTGCGGACAAAAGGCTGTGGGGCATGTTATGATTCTATTTATTGTCGGTCTTCTGGAAGCATCGCCAGCGAATGGATTGACAGTTTTAGTATCGCTAATTTCAAGACATTTTCAGGTAAAAATGGGGGTTATGGCAAGTTTGATACCATTGTAGGTACTTTACAAGCAAGTAAATCCTATCCTGTTTCCATAAAACCAGGGTTTAGTGGCTCGTCTTTTTCAGAAGGTGCAAGGGTTTGGATAGACTTAAATCAAGACGGTGATTTTGATGATGCAGGAGAACTAGTCATTGAGTTTCCACGATTTACGGCAACCGTGAATGGTACTATTACGATACCTGCAACAGCGAAAAATGGCGTTACTCGCCTAAGAGTCAGCATGAAATACGTCGGGTTTTCAGGCACACCACCCACGCCTTGCGAAAGTTTTTCAGGCGGCGAAGTTGAAGATTATTGTGTTTTGCTTGAAAATCGAATACCAACGGTGGATATACTGAGGGGGGATGATTTCGACGTTTTTCCCAATCCTTTTTCAAATCTTTTAACTATAAGAAACAAAAACCTTGATAATCAAATACTTATGATTGAATTGATGAGCATTGATGGTCGGGTGGTGTTTTCAAAAAAAATAAATGACAACCCATTTGAAGCAGTTTTGACGGATTTACCCCCCCTCAATAATGGGCTTTATTTTTTGAAAATTAGAACCCCAAAAGGTATTTGGGTGTCTAAAGTTGCGCATTAATACCCCGTCAGTATTTTTACAAACATGAATCATTGATAACCGCCATAAAGTCGTGATAAAAAAAAGCGCCATTAAATCGTGATAAATTTGAGGTTCACCAAAGCCAAAAAAAATGGTCAGAATCTTAAGTTTATCGGAAAAAAAGTTCATTGAAAGTCAAAGAGAAATAGGCGTTAGT
>JANLQI010000139.1:0-3110 GCA_031367705.1 Saprospiraceae bacterium
AAACGGCGGAGTGAATCGGTTTTGGCTTAACGACAGACGCATAGAAATAAATTAAAAGGCGATAAGGTTCTGTTCTAGAATCTTATCGTCTTTTGTATTTATTTTTTATACTTTTGAGACAAAAGTTAGTAGATACATGGATAATAAGGAACGTTTGAGAATCAACAAAAGACATACACGACCCATCCGATTGCTCCGTAGGGATGGAGAACTAAACGTACAGAAAGATTCTCTCAACTCGTTTCGTGTGTTCAACTTGTTGATTACAATGACGTGGCAACGGTTGTTTTTCTATGCTTTTGCGGGTTATATCTTTATGAATGTTTTATTTTCTATTCTTTATTGGCAATTTGGTGGTGTCGAATGTTTAAGTGGTATTGATAGGTCGTCAAAATATTGGTTTTTTGACTTCTTTTTCTTTAGTACTCAAACGTTTACTACGGTTGGTTACGGCGTTATCCATCCAACTTGTTTTGTAACTAACTTAATCGTTTCCTTTGAGTCATTCTTGGGTTGGCTATTCTTTTCAGTGGCAACGGGTTTGTTTTATACCAAATTTACACAGCCGCGTGTTGAAGTCGCTTTGAGTCAAACTGCCGTTTTTGACAATTTTTTAGGCGGTTTTGCCCTCAAATTCATGCTTGCGAATGAATATGAAAACAAATTGGTGGACGTAGAAGTCACTTTGGATTTAATAAAACTCGAAATTGTTCAAGGTCGTTATAAAAAGCGTTTTTACAACCTTCCTTTGATACGTTCTAAAATTCCTTTTTTATCTGTTCCATGGACCGTCGTACACGTCATTGACGAGCAAAGCCCTTTGTGGGGACTGACGCATGAGGCTTTTATCAGTTCTTCAATGGAGTTTTTTGTTCAAGTTAAAGTTTTTGATGAAGCGCATCGACAAGTTTTATTCAAAGAGTTCTCCTATTTTGGCGCGGAAGAAGTGATATGGGGTCATAAATTTGTGAATATTCAACGTTATACAGAAACAGGCTCTTTGAAAATTGGTATGAATCGTTTTGGAAAAACAACAAAAGTTGCTGATTTTCCTGAGCAAATCCCTCCTTTTGTACCTGAATAAGGAAATTATTGAATGAAAACACCGAAAATTCATTAAGAAGAGAAAACTTGTCTTAATTTCGCCCATATTCTCTTTTAGTTATTGGTTATTCGTTATTGGTTACTCGTTATTCGTTTTTCGTTATTAATTGGCTATATTGACCAACAACGAATAACGAATAACGAGAAACCAATAACCAATCCCCAATAACCAACAACCAAACTACATGGCACTGTTTAAATCCGTTAAAATATCATCTGACAAGCAACCTCCGCTCACTGACGAAGAAATCGTGACGCGCATATTGGCTGGGGAACAGCACCTGCTCGAAGTGCTATATGACCGCTTTTCAGGCCGGATTTTTCATAAATGCCTAAGCCTCATTAAAGATAGAGAAGCGTCTAAAGATTGTACCCACGATATTATGGTCAAAATCTTTATGAATTTGGCAAAATTTAAGGGAACGGCGGCTTTTTCCTTGTGGGTTCACTCCATTACCTACAATTATTGTATGGATTATCTGACCAAACAAAAACGCTTAGATTTTTCTGCCTATTCTGAATATGAACTTGAAACGGTGGCAAATGACGACGCTTCGCTCGAAAGCAAACTGTTGCAAGATTTAAAACTCACGCAATTAGAAGTCGTTTTTGAAAAACTCAATACAGACGATAAAATCCTTCTGATGATGCGCTACCAAGACGGTATGAGTGTTAAAGACATTGCTGAATCATTGAATATCGGTGAGTCCGCCATAAAAATGCGCCTCAAACGTAGCCGCGATAGACTGGCAGATTTGATTGAAGATTTAGAAAAAAAACAAATTAAGTAGGGCTTTAAATATGGAAAATCAAGAAACTAATTTAGCCAACCTCTTTCAACAATTGGGCAGTCAATCTGAGAAAATAGACATTCCTGATTTTAAATTGAAAGATGCTGTGTTCAGCACTATTGATGCGACCAGCTTAGTCGCCGATATTGTTGACCTTTTTACGGTTAAATTCATTCAGGTACAGTCTGAAGTTGTTGATGCCTTGCCCGAAAGTGAGTACAGTCTTAATGAAAATGAACGTTTGTTCAAGGTTATGAAACAAAAATATCTTAATAGATTAGATGAAACAGAAAGAGAAGAATAATTTAAAATAAATATATAAAAATGAACAACTTGCAAAGATTGTGGGATTTATTCGCGGAGTCACTCCGTGTGTTTGCTGAAAAATTTATGGAGACAATTCCGAGCATTTTGGGTGCAGTCATTGTCTTTATCATCGCTTGGTTGTTGGCGAGGCTGGTCTCTGGCGGCTTTATTCGACTGCTCAAAACAGTCAAATTTGACAATTTTGCCGAACGGCTCAAACTGACAGGGTTCTTGGAACAAGCAGGTATTCAGTTGACACCGAGTACCATAATCGGACGTTTTATATATTGGATTCTTGTCCTGCTCATCATCGCTTCTGCTGCCGAAACGCTGAATTGGACTGCTGTTTCCTACCAAATTCAACGTTTTTTGGAGTATTTACCCAACCTCGTTACGGGTATTCTCATTTTCGGTATCGGCGCATATATCTCTACGTTGGTGCGTGATTTTGTCCGCAGTGGCACAAGTTCGCTCGGTATCAGCACAGGGCGCATCCTTTCGACGGTGATATATTACGTTTTATTTATTATGGTCATTTTGACTGCTTTAGAACAAGCAAAGGTGGATACGCGTCTCTTGTCAACAAACTTGTTGATGTTTATCGGCGCGATTCTCTTAGCCGCGTCTATTTCCTACGGTTTTGCATCGCGTGAAGTGCTGTCAAATATATTAGCAGGTTTTTTCAATAAAAGGAATTTTCAAAAGGGCATGGTCATAGAAATTGATGGTATTCGCGGAACAATTATCGAAATGAGTAACGTCGCTATTACGTTACAAGTATCTGATACTGAAAGAGTTGTGATTCCGTCACATGAAATAATGACGAGTAAAGTGAAAATTATTCGGGAAAAATGACCCCCTCAGTATTAACAGGTATAGTAAACGGAAATTGAATTGTTATTTATTTTT
>JANLQI010000182.1:0-1987 GCA_031367705.1 Saprospiraceae bacterium
GTCATCTTGAACAGAACATTGATATTGGTTGATTCAAAGGCATTTAAAAATCCATTTTTGATTGATATTCTGAAAGTTGATGCCAAAACAGAAAATACACTTGACCTTCCACTGTATTATATGGGCCAGTTGATGGCAACAGATTTTAAGACCAAAGTGCCGAATGAGTTGACAAAACTCGGCAACAACTACGGTTATCAGCATATATGGAAAGAAGCGGAAGGTGTGGCAAACGAAGGCAATAGCAGTTTCTCTTGGTTAGGAGATGGCGTTTTTTATACGTATTTATCTACCACAAGCAATCAAGACAGTATCATTCTGGGAAGAGTGGGTGCAAGCGACCCCAATTTTAATTTAAGAAGAGACCCGATGATGATTTTGCGCAGAAAAGCAAGTAATACAACCTTTGCGTCTATTTTAGAAGCGCATGGAAGTTACTCGCCTGTTACCGAAAAAGCGGTCAATTCTTATTCCGATATTGAAAAAATAGAAGTATTAAAAGAGCAAAAAGACTATACTATTTTGAAAATAACCAACAAGGAGAAAAAGAGTTGGATTTTGGCTTTATCAAACCAAAATTTTCAAAAAGATAAAAACCATTCAGTAAGCATTGAAGGTAAAAATATTGTTTGGAAAGGCTCTTATACACTATTACAAAACTAAATAGCAATAATAATTCTATGAAAATCAATGGTTTACGTTGGGTCATTATTAGCTTATTTGGCATCGCCACAGTCATAAACTACATTGACCGAAACGCTTTAGCGGTCATGTGGCCAGGCATAGCAGGGGAGTTGGGCATGAATAAAACCGACTACGCTTTTGTGGTGTCTTGCTTTTTATTGGCGTATGGCATCGGTCAAGGTTTAGCGGGTCGGGTATTCGATAAAATAGGCACACGGATGGGCGCAGTTATATCAATAGCTGTCTGGTCATTCGCCGTTGGTTTACATGCTTTTGCAAGAGGTTTGGTCTCTTTTTCAATGTTAAGAGGCTTATTAGGCTTGGGCGAAGCAGGTAACTCACCTGGGGGTACTAAACTGAATGCCGAATGGTTTCCGATTAAAGAACGGGCATTTGCACAAGGCATTTTTAACGCAAGTGTATCAGTTGGGATAACCATTAGTGCGCCTTTGATTGCTTACAGTTATACGACTATTGGTTGGCAAGCGACTTTTGGGCTTATCGGTGCATTGGGTTTTCTTTGGATTATTCCGTGGTTGCTCATAAATAAAGGCGAACCGACAGAACATCCTTGGCTTACTGAGGGGGAGAGAAATTATATCATCGAAGGTCAAAAACCATTGGAAAAAGCAACAGTTGCCCTTGATGATAAAGCCTTGACAATAAAAGAATTGTTGGGTTTTCGTCAAGCATGGGCGGTCATTATGTCTCGTTTTTTCCTTGACCCGATTTGGTGGCTTTTTGTCAGTTGGTTGCCGATTTATTTGCATGACCGTTTTGGTTTTGATGTCAAACAAATCGGACTGTTTGCTTGGATGCCTTATGTCGGTGCGGCATTGGGTAGTTTGGGCGGCGGCTGGTTGTCGGGCAGTTTAATTGGCAAGGGTTGGACAGTCAATCGGACACGAAAGTTTTGTATTGTTTTAGGCGGTTTGTTTATGTTACCCGCTTTGATAGCGAGTATTTATGCTTCGACACCGCTTTGGGCGATGGCAGCGATATTTTTTGCGCTCATGGGTTTCCAAATATCTATTGGCAATATTCAAACTTTACCGAGCGACTTTTTCTCTGGAAAATCTGTCGGTACATTGGCAGGGATATGCGGTACGAGTGCTGTTACAGGGGTTTTGATAACGACGGCACTTGTTCCAATGTTGACAACATACAGTTATACGCCTTTTTTCATTTTAGCTATGGTGCTTGTGCCTGTGGGTATTGCGATGGTATTTTGGTTGAGTGGTGAGATTAAAAGGGTTAAGTAATACATCATAGATTGCAACAGAGATTTACGAAATCTTGAAGA
>JANLQI010000183.1:0-17140 GCA_031367705.1 Saprospiraceae bacterium
TACATCACACGGAATGAAAAGTATTGATTTTGATAGACATAACAAAATCAAGCATTAATCCGTCAAATTGAGCTAAAATACTGAGGGGGGACTTTAGTAAAATGGATTAAATGAGATGTACTATTTTGAATTATAAAGGATTGTAAATCAATGCTTAAAAATTCATCATTTATAATTCATCATTTACTTATGTCTTTTTAATATTCTTAATGATGCCGTTTGAAACCAATGCGTTAGGGATAATGATGATGTTATTTTCGGCATCTTCAATAATCGTGTCGTGAAGATTTAACTCCAACACCTTTCCTCTATTTCCTTGAATTTCAATGATGTCATTCACCTTGAAGGGCTTTTGTATGATTAAAAAAATACCACTCATCAAATTACCCAAAATCTGTTGCGACGCAAACCCTAAAATCAAAGTTGACATACCCGCACCAGCAAAAAGTGAATGTCCAAAATTTGAAGAAATCGGTAGCGACAACATAGCCCAACCAAAACCAAATAAGTAAATCGTCGCTCTGATGACGTGTTTGATGAACAAAAAACTCGTAATATCCGCATTCTGCTCTTTCGATTTTTTTTCTAACAATCTTTGAAGGTATTTTCCAACAAAAGAGGCGAGAATGATTGTAGCTATTACAACAAAACCGAAAACGAATAGGTTGCCAGAGTCAGACATTAAAGATTTTATTTTATCCATGATTTTTTATTTGATACAGGTTTTTTAAATTACTTGACAAAACTTACTGTTTATAAAGAAAGTTTGAACAACTTTTTGTTTTTTTGCAAAAATACTAATCTATTCAAATACCTTGCACTTTATAATCACCAACCACTAAAAATATGCGATATACCCTTTTTTTCGGTCTAAACTACGACAATTGTGTTTTTCCACGTCCCGATACTGAGGGGGGGCATTTGTATTTGGGTGCAAAAAGCCTGTTGCGTTGGTTCGAAATGCACTTAGGTTTGTCGGGTCATACAGAGCGCATTGAGCATATTCGCGTCGAACAGTATCGTCAAGCGATGCGGCGTTACCATAATGAATATCCAAACGTTTTTTTCCAAAAATCCTTTGAAGCTGACCAATTGGCTTGTGCAGAAGCCTTGTTGAAAAGGCGTGACGAGCTGCTTTTGGCAGGTTTTGATTTCAAATATAAAGAAAATTTACCCTTCCGTTTACAAGTTTTAGTAGAAATTGAACAACGTTTTCTAGTTAATGAAGAAGGTATTTCTAAACTCATTGCTGGAGAAGCCGATAGATTTGAAAAGATTTTAGCCGCTTTGCAACTTAAAAATGTGCCCATTGAGCAAATTGTTGTCAACGAAAGTAAAGAACAAGGAGGTGAATTTAGTACCTATCTACCCCCTCAGTATAAACGCCTTTTTGACGTTTTGGCAAAGCAAAAAATCACTTTTCTAAGTAATGATAAGTTTCGGAAAATGTCTAAATTTTCCAAACAAAAAGAGACTAAAAACAAAGAAACCGACCTCCAAACCTTCAAAGATTTCATTACCAATAAATTAGAACGTGGCGCAAAACAGACCCTCAAAGCCGATGGTTCGCTCATTATTTTAGAAAGCGAACGTGATACTGAGGGGGGCGATTTTATTGCAAAAGTATTGAGCCTTAATCCTAATTTCAGACCGACTTTTTTAATTCCTGATAGAAATCGAACGCTTGATGAAGCATTGATACAGAACGGTTTACCTGCTTTTGGCTTGCCTTCTGCTTCGCTCGGTAGACCTACTTTACAACTTCTAAAATTGGTCACAGCATTCCTGTGGCAGCCTTTGGATTTGTATAAAATCCTTGAATTTGTCACTATGCCCGTCAAGCCGCTTGATGCTGACTTAGGTAACGTTATTGGTAATGTTATTGCTCAAAGACCAGGCATTAATAGTGACCATTGGTATTATGAAACGAATCGTTTTTTTGAAAAACTAGAAGAAAAAGCACATAGCGATACGTCCATAAATGTGCGTAAAATCAAGGAGCAATTCAACTTTTGGTTTCATCGCCCAACGTATGATATTGCGGTTTCTGCGCCCAAACAAGAGGTCATCAGCATTTTTAATTTCTTGAAAGAATGGGCAACAGAGGAATTTGAAGTTTCGGGCAGTAAAAACACGTCTTTATTGGTGTTGTCTGAACAAGCCCGACGTGTCGTAGAGTTTTTATATGAATTGCCATTGAGTGAATCGTGGTTGACATATTTGGAGTTGGAACGCATCATCAGAACGATTTATGAGCCTTCGCCTGTGTCGCCCCGCCCGCAAGAATTGGGTCATTATGCCTACGTAACGCATGGTGATTGTTTGTTACAGTCCGTTGAGTCCTTAGTTTGGTGGAATTTTACGGATACTGAGGGGGTACATTTTTTCAGCCGTTGGTATGTTGATGAAGTGGCTTTTTTGAAACAAGACGACGTGACTTTGCAATCGCCACAAGACGAAAATGCGCTGATGTTGTGGCAACGCATACAAGCGGTGGTGCGGACAAATAAGCAATTGATATTGGTTTATCCTAAAAAAGTCAATGGTGAACATGCGCCTGAACATCCGTTATTCAGCCATTTAAGGGCTTGTTATGGCGATTTATCACGCATAACAGTATGCACAAAGGAGGATTGGGCAGATTTTGATAATTTAACAAATTTAGATACGCCTGAATGGGTGCACTTGAAACCGCATCGTTTGGGTCGAGTTGAACCCATTATTCATGTTGAATCAAGGCTATTGGACAGGCGCGCGCATGAGACTTTGACGAGCCTTGAAAGCCTGTTTTACTATCCACATCAATGGGTTTTTAGGCACAAAGCAAAGCTCAATAAGTCCTCAATTTTAAGTATTGTCAAGGAAAATACGCTCAAAGGCAACTTGTCACATCGTTTTTTTGAATTTATATTAAAAGAAAATTTCCACGATTGGACGTTTGACCAAATCAAAAATTGGGTGGACGAACACAGCAAAAAGCTGTTGGCAAAAGAAGCTGCAACGTTACTGATGTATGGTTTTGAACCGCAAAAACTGCAATTGATTCGACAAATCGAATACGCTATTTGGACATTAATTGAGCATATTCGTAGGAATAAATGGACGGTTGAAGCCACTGAAAAAGAATTAGAAGGTCAGTTTTCTGATACACCTGTGAAAGGAAAAGCGGACGTTGTTTTAGTGCGGGGAAGTGAACGTTGCATTTTAGATTTGAAATGGAGTGGACATACTTATCGTGAGCGTTTGATTAAAAATGCCGAAGATTTGCAACTTGTCATGTACGCCCGCTTGCTCGATGATTCAGATGATTGGGCGCATACAGGCTATTTCATCATCGAAAGTGCAAGGCTTTTGGCTCGAAATACAGCCGCTTTTGCTGAAATAAAGCCTTTAACAACCGACGATGCCTTTGAAGTCAATGAAATAATATGGCAAAAAATGCTCAAAACATACACTTGGCGTTTGAATCAAGTAACCAAAGGACAGATTGAAATCAGGACAACCAAAACGGTTCGTGACCTCGAAGAGCATTACGGTATGGAGCTGTTAGATGTTTTGGAAATGAAAAATGAAGAATCCCGTTTCGACGACTACGGCACGTTAATAGGCTTAGTTCATTAATGATGAATTATGAATGATAAATGATGAATAAGGGCTATTCATCATTCATAATTTATCATTCATCATTAAATAATGGGCTTCCACATCAAAAAATCTTTTTGGGCATCGTTACCGATTTGAAAAATATGCTCGCCAAAAGTGTTGAAACCACATTTTTCGTAGTAACGAATGGCTTTTGGATTCATAGTCCACACGCCCAACCACAGATATTGACTGTTATTCTTGCGAACGCAATCTTCGATAAAAGACATCATTTCAGCAGCAAAACCTTTGCCTTGATACTCTTTTTTCAAGTAAATGCGTTCTAATTCTGTCATGGCTATAGTTTCAAAAGGCGAAAAATCAAAATAGAAATGTGGTCTGTCGGCATGAGTCGGTGATTTATTGGTATTGATTTTGAAATAACCGATAATATGATTGTCGTGTTCTACGAAGTAAAAAAGAGACCCCTCAGTATGGAGTTCTTTTTGAAGTTGTTCAGGTGCAAAGGTTTGTTCAACATAAGCATAAAACTCTGTTGGGTCGTTTTTATCGGCATACGTTTCCATAAAGGTTGTACAAGCGATTTCGACCAATTGATATAAGTCCTTAGGTTCGATAAGTCGGTAAGTCATGGTGTGTATTGTCCAATAGTTTTGTTTGAAAAATCAAAAGTATGAAAAAAAAGGGATTTATTAATTTTATTTCCTTTTTGCTTTTTAACTATAAAAGGGGCTAAGTGTAAAAAATACAATCTAAATTTGCCGCTACAATTAATATCAAAGCAGTTATTACAAACAAAATCAATTTATTTATTTAAACACATACTCAACCATGGGCATTTTGACATGTCCGAAGTATAAAAATCCTCACTTTTTAGTATGAACAAAATCGAAACGTGTATTTTCGACCTCGACGGTGTTATTTGCGACACCGCTAAATATCATTTCAGAGCTTGGAGACGATTGGCAAATGAACTCGGATTTGACTTTACAGAAGATGACAATGAGAAATTGAAAGGCGTTAGTCGAGTCGAATCACTCAATTTAATCCTTCATTGGGGCGGCAAAGTGGAACATGACGAAGAAGTTAAAGCCATGTATGCCGAAAAGAAAAATAACTGGTATCTCGAATATATTCTACGCATGACACCCGAAGAAATCCTTCCTGGCGTTAAAAAGTTTTTGGATGAGTTGAAAAGTAAAGGGGTGCATATCGTTTTAGGTTCAGCTTCAAAAAATTCAAGAACGATTTTAGAACGTGTGGAATTAACCGATTATTTCGATGCGATTATAGACGGTAATTCAACGACAAAAAGTAAGCCTGACCCCGAAGTTTTTCTGTTGGGTGCGGAAGCCGTCGGCTCAAAACCTAAAAACTGTATTGTTTTTGAAGATGCTGAAAAAGGCGTTGAAGCGGCTTTGCGGGGCAATTTTTATACCGTAGGCGTTGGGCATCCAGATATTTTGGACGAGGCGCATATTGTTATTCCGGGGTTTGAGTATATTGAATATGCTGAGATTTTGGATGCTTTGAAGTCTTCTGTGGGGATAATGGCTTAAACAATTAATTATCAATCAAATAGAGTGTATGAAAAATTATATTATCCACGACGAATGGAAAATCATCGAAAACGTTTGGAATCCAGAATACAACGAAATTTCAGAATCATTGTGTTCACTTGGCAACGGTCGTATGGGGCAACGTGCTAATTTTGAAGAAGCATATTCTGGAAAAACACTGAAAGGTAGCTACGTGGCGGGTGTTTATTATCCCGACAAAACAAAGGTGGGTTGGTGGAAAAATGGCTATCCTGAATATTTTGCAAAAGTGCTGAATGCACCGTCTTGGATAGGGATTGATGTTGAAATTGATGGTGAAATGCTTGATTTGGCGACTTGTGAAGTAACAGCTTTTGAGCGCATTTTAGACATGAAACAAGGCATTTTGACACGTAAAGTGACCGCCAAAATGCCTGCTGGTAAAATTGTAAAAATTGATTCGACGCGGTTTTGCTCGATTGTTGTTGATGAATGTGGCGCGATTCGTTATGCGATTACGGCTGTTAACTTCAAAGGGAAATTGTCCGTGACCCCGTCAGTTGATGCCGATATTTCGAATAAAGACACCAACTGGGATGAAAAATTTTGGAAAGAAGTGACCAAAGTGGTTAAGAATGCTCAGGCGTATGTGGTTGCCGAAACGAAAAAAACGGCTTTTCAAGTGGCTACGGGCATGAAATTCAGCATTTTTCACAAAGGGAAAGAGATTGATGATTTTGTCGCGTTTAGACGCAAAAGAGATAAATATGCCGCTTGCACCGTTGACGTGCCTGTTACTGAGGGGTCGGAAGTGGTTGTTTATAAATATGCAGCCGTTTTGTCATCTGAAAATCATCCGACGGAAACAATTTTGAAGGACTGTCAAGAAGTCCTCAAAAAATTTGAGAAAAAAGGTTTTGACAAAGCATTGGCGGAACAAGCAGCCGCTTGGGAAGATAAATGGTCGAAATCGGACATCGTTATTGAAGGTGATGTGGCAGCACAGCAAGGCATTCGTTTCAATATTTTTCAACTCAATCAGACCTATACAGGCGAGGACGAAAGGCTTAATATTGGACCAAAAGGCTTCACGGGCGAGAAGTACGGCGGCTCGACATATTGGGACACAGAGGCGTATTGCTTGCCTTTTTACTTAGTCAATGCCGATGAAAAAGTAGCACGTAATTTATTGGTTTACAGGTATAAACATCTTGAAAAAGCCATTGAAAATGCTCAAAAACTCGGTTTTACTGAGGGGGCTGCTTTGTACCCAATGGTGACTATGAATGGCGAGGAGTGCCATAATGAATGGGAAATTACCTTCGAGGAAATTCACCGCAATGGGGCAATTGCTCATGCGATTTATGAATATATCAACTACACTGGTGACATAAAATACTTATCTGAACACGGTTTAGAAGTGCTGATTGGTATTGCACGTTTTTGGGCGCAACGGGTTCATTGGTCAAAAAATAAAAACCAATACGTTATGTTTGGCGTGACGGGTCCGAATGAATATGAAAACAATATCAATAACAATTGGTACACAAGTTATATCGCTGTTTGGTGCTTGAAATATGCAGCTGAAAGTTTGGCGTGGGCGCGTGAAAATACCCCCCCTCAGTATGCAGCGATTTTGGAGAAGACTCATTTTAATGTCGAAACTGAATTGGCTAAATGGGCAGATATTCAAGCTAAAATGTTTTTACCAGAAAGTAAAGAATTAGGCGTTTTCTTACAACAAGAAGATTTCCTTGACAAAGACTTGATGAATGTCGCTGATTTGCGCCCCGAAGACCGTCCTTTGAATCAAAAATGGTCGTGGGATAGGATTTTACGCAGTTGTTTTATCAAACAGGCTGATGTTTTACAAGGTTTATATTTCTTTGAAGATGATTTTGATTTGGCAACCGTTAAGCGCAATTTCGATTTTTATGAACCAATGACCGTGCATGAATCATCGTTATCGCCTTGTGTTCACGTCATTTTGGCTTGTAAAATCGGCAATTACGAGAAAGCGATGGAAATGTATTGGCGAACAAGTCGTCTTGACTTAGATGATTATAACAACGATACGGAAGATGGTTTACACATAACGTCAATGGCGGGAACGTGGATGTCGGTTGTACAAGGCTTCGGTGGTATGCGTGTGAAAAATGGGCAAGTTCATTTCAATCCATATTTGCCTAAGAGTTGGAAGTCTATTGCTTTTAAAGTCCGTTTTAGAGGCGCGATTATGGAAGTAAAGGTGACAAAAACAGGCGTAGAAGTGATAAATCTAAGTGATAAAAAAATTGAGGTTGTAATTTATGACCAGTTATATCATATTGAAGGTCAGCAAAATTTGATGATTGCAAAAGGTTAGAATAATATCAGTTTTAGGCTTTTAAATAATTGATTTTCAATAAAAAAACTTGCGTCAAGTTTAAAACTTGACGCAAGTTTTTTATGCAAAATTTCATGCTTCATCTTACATACGAGCATCATTGATGGCTTGTTGTTCTTCTTGAATTTTTTCAATGTCTTCTGTGTTTTCAAAAATATTCCAGACAATAGTAGGTTGTACGCCATTCCATTCTATACATAAAAAGGAACAATCATAATACGATGTAACGCCATTGGATTTGAACTCAACACGAGGAATAAAAATTTCAGGTGTATCGAGGTCTAAATTGATTAAAACAGGAAAAATACTTTCAATAAAAGGCGACCATTCCGTTACAGGACGATGCCTTTGCGGAACGGTGGAAAAAATGGTGTCTGTACTGTCGAGTATGAAACCATGAGAGTCCATCAAAATTTGCTGATGTGCAATTTTGTTTAAATCTATATTTGATTGCGTTGCAGTCTCTTGCATTACCAATGATTTGCGATTAATTTGTTAGCGAGTTCGATGAACATGTCTTCAACATTCTCACCCGTTTTAGCACTTGTCGTAAAATCCAATTTTTGTTTGATGTTTTGCTTGATTTCTTCTAATTGCTCAGTGGTCACAAGGTCAACTTTATTTGCGACAATCAAAAGGGAAGCATCAGGTAATAAATCTGTTAAAAATTGCACATCTTTTACCATATTATCAAACGTTGAAGTGCGGCTTAAATCAACAACATAGACGATACCACTTGCGCCTAAGAAATACGAAGCGGGAACTTTGTCTTGCGAAATCTCTCCTGCAATGTCCCATAACAGCATAGAAACTTCTTCATCTTCGACAATAATATCCTTTTTATTGACCTTTACCCCGATGGTGGTCATGTATTTATCTGTGAATTGTTGGTAGATGAAACGATTGAAAAGCGAGGTTTTACCGACCCCGAAACTACCTGTCAATATGACTTTTTTACTAATCATTGTGTTGGATTCTGTTTTATTTTTACTTTTTGCAAACGCTCTCTTTGTGGTGCAATAAATTGATTGTCAAGTGCTTGTGAAATTTGTTCTTGAACAGTGGAGTTAAAATTGTCACTCCGCAGTAAGTCATTTTCTTGAATGAAATCAATAATTTGATTCCGCAAAACGGCCCCCTCAGTATTTGACACCGAACCACTCATCGCGAGTGCGAAATAGTGAGAAGGCATATTTTCAATAATTATTTTATACGTGCCGAACTGAATGATTTCCAAATCCTCGTGTTCACGTTCAAATGCATCTTCAACGAAACTTTTTATGGCTGTTAACATGCCTCCAACGACATCTCGATTGACTGTTGGGTGCAAAGCGGCACTGCCATAAAGCAAACCCGAATCGCGTTGAATAACAAAAATTTCTTCAATGATGGGTGTGTCTAAGCTCGATAACAACATTTCGGCGTTATCAATACCGAATATTTTGTTCCGAATCCACCACATCAAGCCTTGTTTTGAAAAAAGCGCATCAATACGTGCATTGATACTGTCTTTCATTTCTTGAAATTGGAAAGCAATATATTTATTTATCATTTTGCCCATAACAGGGTAAATGACATCCAAAATCTCTGTTTGACTCGATTTCAATTTTTGTTCAACCATGCGATTGACGATTTTGGCGTATTCTTTTGGGAAATTTTGCCTTAAAAACGCCAGATGATCTTCAACTATGGGGTTGATTTTTTCAGCCAATAATTGCTTTTCGTTCAGCGTGCGTTGCAATTCTTCAAGGGCAGAACGGTCTTCTCGCAACAAAATATCTTTCAGTTGCGACATCAATACCGTCTCGTCTTCTGGTTCTTGCAATTGCCCGTTAGTCATGTTTAGCCTTTCAATTTTTGACTCAATTCGACGAGTAAATCAGCCAAACCAGCTTTGTCACCTTTACTCATATTGTTCATTTGAGTATTGATTTTGTCAACATTTTGGTTGAGTAATTGCTCTAAACGGTCAAAACGTGCGTTAATATCGCGTTCAAGCGCATCAAAGCGGGCCTTAGTCGAATCTTCATTTTTTTGAATATGCGCTAAGGTCTCTTCATTGATTTTTTTGACGAGTGCTTGCGTTGCATCCTCATTTTTTTGAATAAGCGCATCGGTATCAGTAAATTTTTGCTCATACTCGATGACTTTAGGTCCCATGATGATTTCGCGCAACAAACTCATGTCGCCGAACATACCCATTGCACCAGCGTTGTTTGCGACAGCTGCTTCTGTATTTTTGTTGTTGGTTTCTTTAGACATGTGGAATTAAGTCTTTATTTTAGATGATAGTAAAGGATTTTTATGAAAAAGCTACGATTGTTTCCAAATATTAAATTAAGATGGCAAATTACGTCCTATTTTTGGAGAATTTATCAGTCATAGCCTAAAAATTTGTTTAGTTAATTGATATAAAATTTAGAATTTCATAATGTATAACAATTCAATCGTTTTTTTTTCTAATGCGATAACGCCTCGTTTGGTATATGTTGCAGAACTTGTTTTTCAAGATTTGTTGGGTCTGACGATTGATTTTACACAAAATGAAAATGAGTATCTCAAAAGTGAATTACCAAAAATTATTTACTGTGCCTCCCCCCTCAGTATTTCAGAGGAAATACCACTAAAACAGCTGTTTTTCATCCAAAATCAAACGATATTGTTTGAAAATGAGATTTTCAGCAAGCATATTGAAACTGATTTTTCTTATTGTTTACACTCTTCACCTTTTGATTTTGATGTTTTAGCAACCATCTTTTTATTAGTGACACGTTATGAAGAGTATGTTGTTGACACTTCCCTGTTGGACAATCATAATCGTTTTTCAGCTAAATTGAGTATTGCCCAAAAGTATAATTTTTTGCAAAAACCTATTGTTAATCAATGGGTTATAGAAATAAATAAACGTTTAAAAGAGCTGTTTCCAGAACTGAAAGCAACATTACCTCAATATCGGTTTCAACCGACTTTTGATATTGATATGCCGTGGAAATACAAAAACAAAGGCTGTTTTAGAACGGTAGGCGGTTTTGTAAAAGATATATTGAATTTGAATGTCGTTGAATTAAAAAATAGGGCAAATATACTGAGGGGGGTAAAAGACGACCCTGATTTTACTTTTGAATATATTTTTGATGTCCATAAAAAGAGTACATGTCCTCCTATTTTCTTTTTGCTTTTAGGCGACCATGCTGAATTTGATAAAAATCCAGATGAAGGCAATTCGGCTTTTCAAGAGCTTATTCGGTTTGTTTCATCAAATTATAAAGTAGGTTTGCATCCTTCATACCGTTCTAATTTTGATGTAGCAATTTTACAAAAAGAGAAAAAAAGATTTGAAAGAATGACCAATCACTCTCTTGTTTTGAGTCGTCAGCATTTTTTGAAATTGCGGTTTCCTGAAACGTATCATAATTTTTTATTAACAGGTGTAAAACAAGACTATTCAATGGGTTATGCTGATGACATTGGTTTTAGAGCGAGTATAGCTACGCCTTTTCGTTGGTTCGATTTGACAAAAAATGAAGTGACGGATTTGTGGATTCACCCATTTCAAGTCATGGATGTGACGCTGCGAGATTACTTGAAATTAAGTCCAGATGAAGCCATAGAACAGGTGAGAATTTTGATAGAAGAAACTAAAATGGTTGGCGGTACTTTTATGACGCTTTGGCACAATTCCAGTTTTTCAAATACAGGAGATTGGGAGGGCTGGCGTGAGGTCTATGAAAAAATAGCCCTAAACGATGTTTAGAGCTATTAAAATTGTGTGTTAAACCATATTTCTCTAACTAATCTTTTTTCAATATTACTCAGCCGACACGAATTTCACAAATTACACGAATGGATTTTAATCAATTTTAGGGTTCAATAATAACAATAATCCTAAAAACTCAACTCTAATTCGTGTAATTCGTGTAATTCGTGTAATTTGTGTCAAACCAAAGTATTTACCTTTTTTAGTATTTATCAATGTCAATGTGGTGACTTTCGCCTTTTGCCCAATCATTGAACGGCGCACGTATATATATGTGTCCATTTTCAAATTTTGCAGAAATACGTTCCACATCAACTTCAGGCGAAAGCGGCAAGTTGATTAAAAAGTAAGGCATTTGCTCTTGACCTTCCAATACGTCTATCATATAATAAACCATAAACCGTTGGTTTGCAGTTTGGATTTGAATTTTATCTATATCGACACTCGGTGCTTTTAACACCAATTTATAGCCTTGTTCTTCGCGCGAAGCCTGAGCTTTCGTTTCAACCATGCCGCCGTTGACGGTGTTGGTGAAATCAATTTGCGCCAATAATTCTTTCGGTATTGAAATATCTAATTTCATTTTTCTATGATTTTGAAGTTTTTGAAAATGTGTTTGAGTCCTTCTCACTGACTTATGTTTAACATCAAAATAAGCCACAATGTTGAAGTGATAATTGCAATTTAAATACCAAGACCTATTAGCGGTCAAAATGGCAGATTTTATTTAATTTTGACTGACATTTTGTCGTTAATAAAAACAGCGAAAGCATCAAAATGACACTTTCGCTGTTTGTTTTACGACTTTTTGCATTTTATACTGAGGGGGTGGTTGTTACTTAAAATTTTGAATAACACGCCTTACCGAGCCATGTTCATTGAGCAAAGTAGTGGCTGTTTGCAAGTCCACGCCTAATTCAAACATAATCATTCTGACACCTCGATTGACTAATTTTTCGTTTGTCAACTGCATGTCCACCATACGATTGCCTTTAACACGGCCCATTTTTATCATCAAACTGGTGGAAATCATATTGAGAACGAGTTTTGTCGCTGTACCCGATTTCATGCGGGTTGAACCCGTCACAAATTCAGAACCCACGACAACTTCAATTGGGAGTTCTGATGCTTCCGCAACGGGTGAACCTGTGTTGCAAACGATGCACCCTGTAAGCAACCCTTCAGTACGGGCTTTGCGCAAACCGCCAATGACATAAGGCGTTCTACCCGAAGCGGCTATGCCCACGAGAATATCATCGGCATCGGGATTAAAAAGCTTAAGGTCTTTCCAAGCCTGTTCTTCATCGTCTTCTGCAAATTCGACGGCATTGCGAATGGCATGGTCGCCTCCAGCAATCATGCCAATGACCCAATCGGCTGGTGCGCCATAAGTTGGGGGAATTTCAGACGCATCGAGGATGCCCAAACGTCCACTTGTTCCAGCACCAATATAAAAAAGCCGCCCGCCTTCGCGCATACGCTCATAAGCAGCCTTTACGAATGCCTCTATTTGAGGCAAAGCAGTTTCAACTGCAAAGGGAACTTTTTTATCCTCTTCGTTCATGCTTTTGAGCATTTCGGAAACGGACATTTTGTCGAGATTTTCGTGAAGTGAAGGTGCTTCAGTGGTTTGTATGAAAGATTGTTTCACCATAAAACTGTTGATTATCGTTAAAAGTTGATGGGTTGATTAGTCTTGATTTTTATAAGGAATTTCAGCTATTGGAATTTGAATTTCGACGCGTGTCCCTATCGGTTTTTTACTGAGGGGGTCAACTAAGTCAATAGTTTTGACAAAAAACGTATTTTTTTTAGAAGCATGAAGTATTTCTAAACGTTTTTCTGTAATACTTGTACCCCTTGATTTATGTTTAGAGTGGTAGTCGTCGAGTGCTTGAATTTCTCTGGCTCGGGCGCGACCCACGCCATTGTCTTCAATAATGCACAAGATAGTTGTGTCATCAACGAGTTTAAATTCAATTTTTATTAAGCCACTTTTTTTAGGTCTGATGCCGTGTTCGATGGCATTTTCAATATATGGCTGGACGATCATGGTTGGAACACCTATAATGTCTTCTTCGATGTCTTCGTCAACGTGTAAGCTGTATTCAAGCCGATTTTCAAACCTAAGTTGTTGATTGATAAGGAGATAGTCTTCCAAAAACTCGATTTCGTTTTCTAACGAAATGACTTCTAATTCTGAATATTCAAGGCTTGCCCGCATCAATTTGGCAAATCGAGCCAAACTTTTACCTGCAAATTCACGGTCGTTATTGTTGATATAATATTGAATCGAATTGAGGGCATTGAACATAAAATGCGGGTTCATTTGCGCGCGAAGCGCTTTTAGCTGCAACCCCGTTGCTTGCAAACGCAATAGTTCGGCTTCTTTTCGGCGGCGTTTTGCTTCGTATTTAAATTCAAGTTCATCAATTTTGATTTTATTGGTTTCTTCATAATATTTTTTCACCAATTGATTGTGCAGTACTTCGTAATCGTAGGCATTCCTAAAATCGCCTTTATCGGCATACATATCGGCAATATCGCTACAAATAATGGCTTGTTGCTTTGTATCCTTACCTAATCTGGCGAGTTCAAGCGCTTCGACGAGGCGTTTTTCAGCCCGTTTTGTTTTGCCAATGGCATCGAAAAGCAGCCCTTTCCATCTCGATACAATAGATAGGTTTTCGTAATCATCTGTTTTGCGTTTATATATGATTTCTGCACGATTGTAGAGCGTTAAAGCTTCGTCATAGCGCCCGCCGAGGTAGTAGCAAAAGCCCAAATTGGCAGTTGCATGAGCGCGTGCAGAAAGGCTGATATCGTCTTTGATGCTGTCCGCTTTTAGGAAAAATTCTTCGGCATGTTCATAATCGTCTAAGGTCATATAGGCATTGCCAACATTGGCATAGTGCCAAGCCAAACGGCTTCTGATACCTGCATTTTCGCACATTTCGACAACACGACGATAAGCTTTGACACATCGCTCTCGGTCTCCAGTTTTTTCAAAAATGAGTCCAAGACCCGAATAAACAAGCGTTTGGAAGTATAAATCCTTTATTTTTAGCTCTTTAGGTTCAAAGCTGGCAAGTATTTTTTCTGCTTCGAACAGCAATTCAGTGGCCTTGTCATAGTCTGTAAAATGCAACCAAACAATACCTTCACGGCAAATTAAATGTGCTGAGAGGAGTTTGTCGGGAAAGGCTAAAAGATGGCGTTGTGCTTTTGCAATAAAATCCATGGCTTTGTCAATCTCATTGAGGTTGATAAGCGTGCCAGCATAGTCAATATAGACTTCTACAAGTTGGGTCACATTGCCTTCTGCTTCGACAATATTTAGGGCATGTTTGAAGTGAATTTCTGACAGTTTAAAGTTGTAAAATTGATTTTCAACAATGGCTGTATTGAGGTGGAAACGCAACAAAAAATCGGGATGTGGCTGTTTTTGTAACAGAATTTGGAGTTCTGACAGCAATTTTTGAGCTTCTCGGATGTTGGTAAAAGTATAAAATTCAGAGAGTTCACTTAGAGCTAACATTTTACTTTCATCGTCAGAGATATGGCTGAGACGATTTTCAATTTCTTTGATACGTGTAGTAACTAAGGCGTTATTCGGCATGACTAAGGATATTTCGTTAACGGCAAGCATCGGTTTTAAAAAAAATGACAAATTTTAACGTCAAATTTGGTCATTTTACTGAGGGGGTGCTTGCTGGCTTTAATGCTCAAAATTATGAAAAGTTGGGAACTAAAAACCGTTTTTTTTTAGAAAAAGAAGTGGGAGACAATGCTTCTGCTTGCCTCCCAATTTTTGAGTTTCTTGCAACTTGTCTATGCTTTGCTCAACACAATAAAGTGGAGCGATGGTTCAAACGGACATTCTAAGGATGAAATTATTGTGGCACGATACCGCCACAGACGTTATTCCATTTATCCTTGTCCAACGTTTTGCCTCCCGTTACCGTTAGGGCTTGCTGGGTTGTCAATTGTTGCATTTCCTTTTTCAGGTCTTGCAGACTTTTTGAACCATGATTGCTGTTGCCTCCTTTTTTGTCTACCATCATAGTATTTGGATTAGTAAAATTCGTATAATGTAAGTTATGGTCTTCGCTCAATAAGGACTTAAATTTATTCATGGGTGGTCTTCCAACGTTTTGGTGGATTAAAAATAGGATTATTTCCGCTTATAACAAAATTACAGTAGAACTAATTTTAGAATTTATAACATAAACATTAAGTTCATGCTTAAATATCTGAAAATCACCACAGTAAAAATTAATCAAAAAAGATTGATGTTAGTCGTCTTTGAACTGTGAGCGGTGTTCTCGGAAATCTCTGTTTTCTGCGTACCCTAAAATTTACGTAATCCCACAAAATATAGTTGCAATAACTTATATTTTTTTTAACAAAAAATATAACCCAATAATCTAAATCTTTGAATATCAATGAGTTGAAAATAATAATATCTAATGGTTATAATTCTTGAATTTCAACTTGTAAACGTTTCATCAATTCCATGAAATGAGGACGACGACGGCGCGACACGTCTATCTTCATACCATCATCCATTACAACAAGGCTTTCGCCTTTTATAAATTTGCTCATGAAATTCAAGTTGATAAGATGCCTTTTATGGACTCTAAAAAAATTGACACCTGACAACAGTTCTTCATATGATTTTATCGTTTTGGCAACCGTCATCTTTTCGCCTGTTTTCATAAACACATGGGTGTAATTGTCTTCTGCTTCAAGGCGCATGATTTCTTTGATATTGATGAAATAAAAGCCATCAATAGCGGATATACTCATTTTGCCAAAAGCATTTGGGTTTGAATAAAACCCTTTGGTTACTTCCAATCGCTCTTTGATTTTGTTCGATTTTCCTGTACGAACTCTCGATACAGCCGCTTGTAATTCATCGGGGTCTATCGGTTTTACGATATAACCAATAGAGCCGTAATCGCAGGCTTTGATGGCGAAATCTTTATAGGCAGTTACAAAAATAATGTCGAAATTGATGTCTTCAACTTGGTTCAAGACCTGGAAAACTAAACCGTCAGGTAAGCTGATATCCAAAAAAGCGACATCGGGCATGACCGTTTCGTTATTGAACATTTTGACGGCTCCTTCTACATCTTCTGCGGTTGCAACGATTTCGATGTGTTCACAATATTTGGCGAGAAGATTCTGTAAGTTTTTCATCCCGCTTGTTTCGTCTTCGACGATGACTGCTCTCATAGCTTGAAAAATTGTGTAAGTTTTTAAAATTGATTCTTTTGCAAAGATATTACATTGTAACGGCTTGTACTATAAATATTTATTTTATTTTATTTGTAGTTTTAATCATTTTTATTTCCAGTCATTTAAAAATTTGCACCGCAATATACAGAATTAAAAAATAGAATATAATGAATGTGCTATATCTAAACGCCGATTTATGATTTTTATACCAATAGCTCATAAAGTCGTGGGTTGTCGTTTAAGGTTTGAAATCTGAAGCCGTTCTCAACCATTCGGTTTATCAAGCCATCATATTCATTTTTTTCTTTCAATTCAATCCCGACGATGGCCGGACCTGTTTCCCTGTTTTGTTTTTTGATGTATTGAAAATGGGTAATATCGTTCGTTTCGCTTAATACCTGATTCAAAAACTCCCTTAAAGCACCCGCTCTTTGTGGAAAATCTATGATAAAATAGTGCTTTAAACCTTCAAAAAGCATACTGCGCTCTTTAATTTCCTCCATCCTTGTGATGTCGTTATTGCCTCCACTGATGATACAAACAACATTTTTGCCTTTAATTTTATCCTTATAAAAGTCAAGCGCAGCAATGGTAATAGCCCCAGCAGGTTCAGCG
>JANLQI010000184.1:0-4598 GCA_031367705.1 Saprospiraceae bacterium
TCTTAATTCCGTATGGGATGAAAAAAATCAGTGAAAACCAGTCGCATCAGTCCAATCAGTGGTCTCCTAAGTATTATTCAAAAAAAACAAACCGCCCACTTCGATAAATCGAGGTGAGCGGTTTTTGTTTTTCGTATTGTCGAAGCAATCGTTAGATTACTTGATTTCGATTTGTGCGCCAGCAGCTTCAAGAACTGTTTTGATGCTGTTCGCTTCGTCTTTGCTAACGCCTGTTTTCAAAGTAGCAGGAGCACCGTCAACGATGTCTTTTGCTTCTTTCAAACCTAAGCCTAAAAGGTTTTTCACCTCTTTAACGACGTTCAACTTACTTGCGCCACCTGATTGAAGGATAACGTCAAATTCAGTTTTTTCAGCAACTGCCTCAACAGCAGCACCTGCAGCAGGACCAGCAGCAACTGCAACAGCAGCAGCAGGCTCGATGCCATGAACTTCTTTTAATTCTGTTGCAAGTTCATTGACTTCTTTTACTGTCAAACTTACCAATTGTACCGCGAGAGCTTGAATATCAGCCATTGTATTTTAATTTAAAAAAATTTACGAAATGAATTGTTAAATAATTGATTGCCAAGTTTTTATAAAAAAAACTTGGAAAAACATGTTGGATACTGAGGGGGTATAAAACCAGCCCGAGTAGCCGAAAACTCAAAATTAAGCTGCACGCTCTTCGAGTGCTTTGACCAATCCAGCAATTTTATGACCTGCTGAACCTTGCAATGCACTGACAACGTTTTTCATAGGCGATTGGAGTAAACCAATAACTTCGCCAATGAGTTCTTCGCGCGATTTGAGTTTTTTCAGTACTGCCAATTGGTCTTCACCAACGAAAGTAGCTGAATCAATATAAGCACCTTTGAAACCAGGTCTTTCCGTAGCGTTTTCCTTGCGGAAGTCTTCGATAAGTTTGGCAGGTGATTTTTGATTTTTTGTGAATAGGATAGCCGTTTGACCTTTGAAAGCATCAAATAAACCTTCATAACCCTTAGAAGCATCTGCTTCTTTCATGATTTTGAGGGCAATTTTGTTTTTCACAACTTGCATTTCAATGTCTTGTTCAAAACATTTTCTACGCAATTTGTTGGTCATCGCTGCTGTCATCGCTGTTGGGTCCGCTAAGTAAAAGAACGAGTACTCCTCGAGTTTACTTTTCAAGTCCTCCAATACGACTCCTTTATCTTCTTTTGTCATGTTGAATAGATCTTTTTTCTTTTACTTAATAGATTTTGTATCAACTTTGATGCCTGGTGACATTGTCGAAGCAACCGTAAGTGACTTCATGTAAACGCCTTTAGCTGTTGACGGTTTCATTCTGATAAGCGTATTCAATAATTCATTCGCATTATCAGCCAATTGTTCGGGCGTAAAAGATACGCGACCAACACCAGCATGAATGATACCTGTTTTGTCAACACGGAAAGCAATTTTACCTTTTTTGACTTCACTAACTGCCGAAGCGATGTCTGGCGTTACCGTACCCGTTTTAGGATTCGGCATCAAACCACGAGGTCCGAGAATACGAGCCACTTTACCCAATTGAGCCATTACGTTAGGTGTTGCAATTACAACATCCACATCGAGCCAGCCCTCTTGGAATTTTTTGATGTATTCTTCGAGACCGAAAAAGTCTGCACCCGCAGCCATCGCGTCTGCTTCACGGTCAGGTGTACTCATCACCAATACCTTCTTGGTTTTACCCGTACCGTGCGGCAAAGAAACCGTACCACGAAGGGCTTGGTCTGCTTTACGAGGGTCAATACCAAGGCGGACGTGCAAGTCAACCGAAGCGTCAAATTTTGCAATGTTCACATCTTTAACTAAAGCTAATGCTTCGTCTAAGCTGTAGAGCTTATTAATGTCAACTTTTTTGTCAACTTCAGCTCTTCTTTTTGGAACTTTTGCCATTTTGTTTTAATAATTTAATAGTTAGGTAAATAACGCCTTTAAGATTGAGTATTGGTTATTGTTGATTGATTATTGAATGAAACAATAACCAATTATAAATAAGCCATGCCAACCAAAGGCTCCCTTTTTTGAATGATTACGGGTTATTGTTTATTGATTATTAATCAATTATCAATAAAATATAATCATTTGAGCTTATGCCCAAGGCGCATTGCCTTCGACCGTGATACCCATGCTTCGTGCTGTACCCGCTACCATTTTCATAGCAGATTCAACGGTGAAACAGTTTAAGTCAGGCATTTTGTTCTCCGCGATTGCGCGAACTTGGTCCCAAGTGACTTTTCCAACCTTAATACGGTTAGATTGTTTTGAGCCTTGACCTGCTTTCAATTTTGCAGCATCCAACAACTGTACGGCCGCTGGCACTGTTTTGATTGCAAACTCAAAAGACTTGTCTTTGTAAACCGAGATAATAACTGGCAAAATTTTGCCAATAGAATCTTGTGTCGCAGCATTGAATCGCTTACAGAACTCCATGATATTGACACCTTTTGAACCCAATGCAGGGCCAATTGGTGGGGCAGGGTTCGCCTGACCGCCTTTCACCTGAAGCTTGATGTAAACTTCTACTTCTTTTGCCATTTTAGAAAAGACGTTTTAATAATGTGATTCGTCGCGCCGTTTTGGGAAGCAATTTTGATGTGACTCAAAATCAGATTTAGCTTAACGAAATAAAAAGGATTTTACGGCAGAGGTCACAGCTAACCGCAAAAAGCGGCGCAAAGATAGGTTTTCTTGTTTTTCTATACAAGGTTTTTTAAGTTTTTTATTAAAAAAAACAGACCCCTCAGTATGAAGTCAATGTTTTTATAGAAAAATCTTATTTTTGTAAAAAAAATAGAGATGAAAATATTGGTCAATGACAACTGCTTTTAAGAACTCATAGACGTTTTAAACGAAAAAAAAAATCAACGTATGACCTCTTTTAATTTAATAGAAAATAGAGTAAAATCTATAAAAACAATTACAATTTTATTTTTGATATTAGGACTATTACTATCGTCTAATTTATGGATTGGAAAAAGACAATTTCCAATGATACCATGTGCAAATTCATTTGAAAACATCCCGTATTCTTTAAATTATTTACTATTCCCATTGCTACTACTTTTATTACTTTACGATATATTTAAAGAAAACGTAACAGCTTAGGTCGCAACCTATATAAATAAATTTTGTTTTAGAGCAATGGGTAAAAACGCAGACATAAGACAACTAAGTTTAAAGTTAGATAGTGTAATGCTACGCTTGACGCAAGTAGAGACGGAGAATACTGAACTACGTGCGGAGAATGCTGTCTTGCAGTCAGAAAATGCGTTTCTAAAGAGCCAAATTGGACAAAATAGTACGAATTCTCATAAACCACCGTCCTCCGATGGCTTAACGAAACAACCTGCGATACCCCGAAAAGTCGGTGGTAAAACAGGTGGACAAGAAGGGCATGATGGCCAGACCTTAAAAATGGTATCAGAAATAGATGAGGTCATCGTTCATAAACCCGATACTTGTCGTCATTGTGGGACATCGCTGGTGACACAAACCTTTAGCTTGTGTGACAAACGGCAAGTATTCGAGATACCACCGCCGCGCTTAATCGTGACACAACATGAACTGTATCGCTGTCAATGCGCTTGTGGCTGTCAGAATTGGGGTACATTTCCCGCATCCGTCAGTGCGCCTGTTCAATATGGTATCAATGCCCGCACTTTTGCGAGCCTGTTAAATCAACAGTATTTATTGCCCCTCAATCAAGTCAGTGCCATTTTTGAAGATTTGTATGGTCAACCTATCAACGAAAGTACGGTCATTAGTGCCAATAGACAACTTTATGCCCTTTTAGAACAACCTGAACAAGACATCAAATCGGCACTTACGGCTTCAAAAGTGGTACATTTCGATGAAACAGGTGCCAGAACAGTGGGCAAGTTGAATTGGCTTCATACAGCCTCCAACGCAAAATATACTTACTATTTTCACCATGAAAAACGCGGTTATCCTGCGCTCATAGATACCCCCTCAGTATTACCCAACTTTAAGGGTTTTGCCGTTCACGATTGTTGGGCAAGTTATTTTAAATTCGATGACTGCCAACATGTACTTTGCAACAGTCATCTCTTCCGAGAACTTCATGCCGCCTCTCAAAGAGGTTTCGACTGGGCGCAATCCATCAAAAACCATATTTTTGAACTCTACGAATTACAAAAACAAAACAAAGACCAAAAAGTAACCAAAAAACAATATCAACTCAAAGAACGCCTCATCAAAACAGAACTTGAAAAAATAGATAAACAACTATCCGAAGTTGAACAAATCAATCCAATCCAACAAAAAGCTTGGGCTTTGGTCAGGAGATTGCGAAAGCACCTCAATGCCTTTTTATGCTTTGCCAAAGACCCCGATTTGCCGTTTACGAATAATCAAGCCGAAAGAGATATTCGTATGGTCAAGCTAAAAATCAAGATTTCTGGCTCCTTTAGAACCGTCGAAGGTATTCAAATCTTCGCTCGGATTAGAGGGTTTGTCTCTACTTGCCGTAAACATAAGATGAATGTCTTTGACGCTATTAAAGATATTTTCGCTCGAAAAACTTTCCTATTTAAATTATCCTAAGCAGTTAC
>JANLQI010000212.1:0-2156 GCA_031367705.1 Saprospiraceae bacterium
TTTTCATCGTATTCTATATGGTACGTCAAAAGTTATTGCTGAATACATTAAAGAAGGCAAGGCTTATGCAGACGTAAAAAAAGTAATCTCTATTACCATTGCCTATTTCGACTTAGGGCAAGGAGAAGATTATGTTTATCATGGAACGAACACTTTTTTAGGTATTCACAAAGGCGATGTTTTAACACTTTCTGATAAACAAAAAGATTTGTATGGGAAACAACACGTTTTTCAAATATATCCCGAATATTGGATAATTAAAGCAGGTATCTTCGACGAGAAAAAAGTTAACGATGAACTTGACCAATGGATTTACTTTTTCAAAACAGGAGAGGTAAAAGACGAATTTACGGCACAAGGTTTAGCAGATGCCAAAGTAAAGTTAAATAAATTGAAATTGAAGCCTAAAGCACGTAAAGAATATGAGGCTTTTCTTGAACGATTGAGAAAAATTGCAAGTCTTCAAGAAACAGAAATAGAAGACGTGAAAGACTTGATTAAAGAAGCAAAAATAGAAATAATTATGGAACTTTGGAAGTTGAACATTTCAATAGAACATATCGCTACTGCCACTAAACTAACAGTCAAACAAGTCGAAGAAATCATAGAAAAACACAAAAAACACGGCTAAATACTGAGGGGGGGGTAAAATAAAATAAAAAAAGTACCCCCTCTCTTTAAAAGCCATTTTGACGTGAGCGACAATGAAAAAAAATAAAAAAAGCTAAACTAAAAACCCAAAAAAAATAAAAAAAATCGCCGAACACCGCACCTACGCACAGGCAGCCGCAAAAGCCCACGCCCCAAAGCCCAACGCGGCTGCCCGTCGCAGGTGCAACCGTTCCGTGAAACCAAAAAAGAGAACTGTTCTTCGATTAAACGAAATAAAAAAAATAAAAAATAACTCAACCAAAACTAATAAAAAAATATTTTAAAAAAGATAAAAGTGAGTTTTAAAAGACAATTACAGCTTTCAATTAAATAACATAACTCAATCAAAAAATAATGAATTTAAATATTACACCTAAAAGTATAAGAAATAAATATACTGATGAACTTACATTGAATGAATTAATTTTTGTACATTTAGATTTATTCACTGGCGGAATTGATGCAAAGGATAGAATATTAAGGTCAACTCTTTCATTCATCATGGAGAATATAGATCATGGATTTGCATTTGACAAATCAAAGATATTAATGCCATTACTTTCTTGTTTGTCCGTTTTAGACCAATTAGGAATTTGCTATGAAAGAACTGATATGAAAGCTCCTAAATTTGAGAATGGAATAAAAAGAGCATTGTACTATTTTGGTGAATTAGAAGAAGATGACCCGATGATAAATACATTATATGCTTTAAGAAATGGATTACTTCATAATGTTAGCCTTGTGTCAATGGATAAATTTAAGAATAATCACTATCATTTTAGATATGACTATGAAATTGATTTAATTTATGAGCCAGCTAAAATAAAATGGGATGGAGACTTTAATACGTTAGATGGAACAAAGGGAGAATACACAACAGCCGTTTCACCTGATAAGATTAGAAAACTTGTTAAAACTTGTATTCGTCGCGCTTCTGAATTAAATATGGAATCTAAATTAAAATTGATACTAAAACAAGGAATCAAAGAATTATATTTCAGTTACATTAGATATACTGAAATTTAATGACTTAAATGAATCAAAAAGCAGTATCAATAGTAAGATAATCTAATCAAGATACTGAGGAAGGAAATAAACAAACCGAGACAGATTTAAAGAGATCTCGGGCGATAATTGGCAAAAAGTGGTCAAAATTGGCAAAAATACTGAGGGGGTAAATAAACAAACCGAGACAGATTTAAAAAGAGATTTCGGGTGATATTTGGTAGAAAGTAGGCAAAATTGGCAAAAATACTGAGGGGGTATAAAAACTAAACATCAGAAAAAAAGCCGTTTATACGACGACAAAAAATAAAAAAAAACTGTTTTTACGACGACAAAAAAAATAAAAAAATAAAATAAAAAAAAGTCGAGTAGAGCGGGGGACGTATTGCCCCCACCCTCTCACAGAACCGTACTTGAAACTCTCGCTTCATACGGCTCTTACGAATCACTTCATTTAGGGTGATAGCCATATCGCCAATGAGCAAATAATTCTGGATATT
>JANLQI010000281.1:0-4690 GCA_031367705.1 Saprospiraceae bacterium
TTAAATCCTTACCATCTTTAAAATCCCTCACATCCTGATTCAAAAAAACACACCCCTCAGTATTTTGCCCAAATTTAAAAAAAACTTGGGATTCATTTATAAAATCGGGTTGTTAATCTTATCCCTCAGTATTTTGACCCCAAGACTGCCCTAAACGTTACAACACCCAAATCACCTATTAAGATTCCTTTTAAAGACATCAAATCTATCAAACCCCCTAATTAAACGACAAAAGTCGCTTTTCACTTTTCACTTTCCACTTTTCATTTATGCGCTTCAATGACGGCATCACACGCCTCGTCCAATAATTGATAAACCAACTCAAAGCGATTGTCTAAATACGGGTCGGGAACAATTTCGTTGCTGTGTGGTTGTGCAAAATTCATAATGAGTTTTACTTTTTGCCGTTGCTCATCCGTTTTTGCAAAGCGCAAAATGTCTTGATAATTACTTTTATCCATGACCAAAACCAAGTCAAATGTATCCAAATCTTTGTCTTTAAAAAGCCGCCCTCGTTGGTCCGTTAAGTCAATTCCGTATTTTTGGGCAACGGCTATACTTCTGTGGTCGGGTAATTGTCCAATATGCCAATCGCCTGTACCTGCCGAGTCCACATGCCAATTTAAACCTGATTTTTGCACTTTATGCTTCAAAATACCTTCAGCGAGGGGTGAACGGCAGATATTGCCGAGACAAACCATTAGAACTTTCATGTGTTGCGTTTTTAATGTTTGATGTATAATTAATGGATAATGGATAGTTGATAATGGATAATTTCAAGTGTTGAAAATTAGTTTGTTGCTATAATACTTTTAGGTAAACTATTTTCAATTGAATATAAAACATCGATGAAATATTGCTCAAAGTTAGGGATGATTTTTTGAAAATAGGTCTTAAATCTCATTTCACTGTTTAAGTGTTTTATTCGAATTGAGGTGGCTATTTCAAATCACCCCCTCAGTAAAGTTTGATAATCAATGACTTATATCAAAATAGGTATTCCCATTTTTTTATGCAATTGACTTAAATCAGGGCGTTTGAACAAACTGCACTCGACGATTTTAAACTTACTTTGTCGAATAAAGTCATAAGCCTGTTCTTTCTCTAAAAGATTTATTGAACCTTCGTCCTAAACTAAATATTAATTTTCCAATTAACATCTCGCATGAAAAAAATTACCCTAATTCTGTCGTTTTTCCCCCTGCTTTTCATTTCACAAATCACTTCACAAAACAACATATCTATATCAGGTCGCTTGATTGATACTCTCTCAGCCGAGCCTTTGAGTTATGCTGCTGTCAGTGTTCAAACACAAGAAACACAAAGCCATGTAACAGGTCAAATATCCGACGATAAAGGCAGTTTTAAGTTCGAATCCTTGAAAAAAGAGCGTTTTATCATCAAAATTGAGTACATCGGTTATCAAACAAAATATGTAGCTGTCAGTCTTGAGAATGCTAATAACGTTTTGGATTTGGGTGCAATCAAATTAGCCCCCCTCAGTCAATTGCTCGAATCCCTAACAGTGAGTGGTCAAAAGCAAAATGTGGTAGCCACATTAGAAAAGCAAGTTTTCAAGACCGAACAATTTGAATCTGCCAAAGGTGGCACCGCTACGGATGTCTTGCGGAACATCCCCTCAGTATCTGTCAATGCCGAAGGCGATATTTCGGTGCGTGGTTCAAAAGGTTTTTTGATTTTGGTCAACGGCAAACCGAGCCAAATTGATGCGGCAACTCTTTTAGCGCAAATACCTGCCAATACGATTGAAAAAATAGAAATGATTACCGCACCATCTGCCAAATACGATGCCGATGGCAAAGCGGGCATCATCAATATTGTCACTAAAAAAGGGACAAATGAAGGCATTTCGATCACAACCAATGCTCAATACGGTTTTCCACGCATTAAAGCCTACGATAATTCAGTAGAGCCGCAACGTTATGGTTTAGATGCCACCTTAACCGTGCGCAAAAATCAATGGGACGCTTCGTTTTCTGCCAATTATTTGAGAAATGATATTGCAGGACGACGTGAAGGCGATGTCAACACAACGATTAACAACATTTATACGCATTTTCCAAGCGTTGGCGAGCGCAGTTTTAAAAGAGACAACTATGGCCTTCGCGCCCTCGTGGGTTACAAACCTACGAAGTCAGATGAAATTTCAGGCGGCTACTATTTGGGCAGTCGGACGCAATATCGTCGTGCCAATATCACTTATGACAATACCAAAACAGATTTGTTGACCAATAAAGTGATTGCCAGAATGCAATATTACAATCCTAATTTGGTCAAAAAAGAAGGGACTTTTAATGTTTTTAACCTCGATTACAACCACACTTTCGCCAATAAAGCTATTGTGATGTTATCTGGATTGTATGAAAAAGCAGATTTGGGTGGCTATACCAAAAACAATAATTTGAACATCAATAACCACAACGATACCATTCAAAATACTTTGAACAATGGCAGTATTCCTTTAAATGCTTACCGTTTGAAAGTGGATTTTGAAAAACCGATGGGCATTGGCAAATTGTCGGCAGGGTATCAATACCGTTTTCAAGAGCAAGATGGTCAATTTGAATATTTAGAAAAACAAGGCAACTTCACGCCTTTTGTCTTGAATCCAGCGTATAGTGCCAATATTGAAGTCTTCAATCGCATTCATGCTTTGTATTCACAATATGCGGGTACGTATAAGAAAATGCAGTTTTCGGCAGGTTTACGCTATGAAAATGCGTATCGTGAATTCAGAGACAATAAAGGTACGCCGCCTAATATTTTGAAATTGTCTAACCTTTTTCCTTCTGCGAATATGCTTGTGGATTTAGGGCAGTCTTGGAAAGGTAAAATGGGTTACAGTCGCCGTGTGCAACGTTCCACAAACAACGAATTGAATCCTTATCCTGAACGTGAACACAGCGAAACGCTCGAACAAGGCGACCCATCTATCAAGCCCGAATTTATCGGCATTTATGAATTGGGCATTAGCAAAGATTTCAAAAAAGGTAATTTCTATTGGAACGCCTACACGCAGCAGATTACAAATATCGTCAACCGTGTGAACAGCGTTTTCAACGATACCATTCTCAATCGCATTTTTACGAATGCTGGCAAGGCGCAATTGTGGGGTACAGAAATGGGTTTGACGCTGTCGCCTATCAAAAAGATAAAGGTATTTTTGGGTGCGAATGTCTATAATTTGACCATCAAAGGCAGCTTGTTTGAAAACAAAGTCAATGTGAATACTGAGGGGTGGGTTTATAGCATAAATTCAAACATCAATTGGCAAATGGCGAAAACGATCAGCGCACAGTTCAATATGTCGTATCTATCGAAACGCAACACCGCGCAAGGAGAAGATTCCCGCTTCTATTTGCCCAATTTGTCATTCAAAAAGACTTTTTTAAACAATAAAATAAGCTCTACGTTGCAATGGCAAAACATGGCTTTTGGCAATAAATCTGTGAATCAACAGCGCATAACGACTTTTGGTACAGGTTTTTATACAACCACCAACTATATTTTAGAAACCAATATCTTCATGCTGAACCTTTCTTACAGCTTCAATCAATCGGATAAAAAATCGAAGTTGCCAGCGAGTGAGTTTGGAGAGAAAGAATATTAATAACGCAACGCCAAATTCCATTTGGCGTTACTGTACAACAATAACTTTATCATTATAAACCACCGTAAATCCCGACCGTACTTTAAACCGTTTTAGGGTTTCAACGACATCATTGACCGTCACTTTGCCTTTCGTAATGCTCGCATCGGCTTCACTGCTTGAATGAACCACGCCTACATTCTTCAACAAAATATTCAATTCGACGAACTCGTGTCCATCCAATTCATATTCAAACTCAAATTGTTCTTTATTTTTCATTGTTTTAATATTTTAAATTAGGGTACTTCCCCAAATGCCACCGAATAATCTGTAAAACTACCACCTTTGAATTGAATAGTCGTATGGCTAATCGAAAATAAAAATTCAAAAAGAGGGAAAAAGGTATTTGAGGCATTGCCGACATGTTGACAAGTTAAGAAGAGTATGGATTTGCGATGGGAAAAATGGAGAGCCACATGAATGTTTATGGGCATCACATTAAGCTCCACTTGCTAATTGTTCAAGCATTTGTGTAACTGTGAAACGCAAATTGCGAATGGTGGGCATGCCTTTACAAACTTCGGGATTGATTGTTATTCTTTCCATGTTATCCAATTTTTTACAAAAAAACGCTTTTTAGAAAAGAAAATAAGGTTTAGGGAAAAATACTGAGGGGGCTTTGTCTAAATCCTATCAAACCCTTTTGCCCTTCATTAGAAATCAGGCATATCTGAAATTCAACATGAATCATCCCTAATTTTATAACAATAAAAAAGAGAATAAAAATCACCTCTTAAATGACCTTAAATACCTTACAATCCTTAAATGGTGAAAAAAATAAGCATTATTTCTCCATCGTTTAAGGATTGTAAGGTCTTTAAGGTCATTTAAGAAAATCATTTTCTATGCAAATGGCAGGTTAATTTATTTGAAAAGCTTATTGTTATAAAATTAGGGATGATGATAACCGCCATAAAGTCGTGATAAAAAAAGCCGTCAAAAAGTCGTGATAATTTTGGCTGTTTTCCAGTCAAAAGGTAACTCTAATTGTAAGTTTTTTAAAGCGAAAAAAAAATTAGG
>JANLQI010000288.1:0-4535 GCA_031367705.1 Saprospiraceae bacterium
CACATAGGCAGATAGGACACATAGTTTGTTAAAAAATAAAAAACTATGTGTCCTATCTGCCTATGTGTTTAATAAAGAAAGATATGTATTAATTCTCAAAACTTATAACTATACCCTACCCTAACAACCTGCGTTTCGTAATAGTCATTGCTGATATAATTAAAGCCTTGTCCTTGTATTTCTTTGCGAATCACCATCGTATTCAACAAATCGGTGGCATTGACAAACCATTCACCTTTCCCTTTTTGAACGCTCTTTTTCAAACCAACGTCTAAGGAGAATCGTGCGCCGATTTTTCCTTGCGGAATGATGTCGGGTGCTAAGTAAACAGCAGAAATTTGTCCATCAAAACCTTTGTTGAAGTGAAAAATGCCGTTGAATTTGGCATTTCCTGAAACAATGTCTTGTGCCGCAGCCGAAAATGTATTGGGTACAGGATATTTATTGTCAACCGTAAAGGCATCTATCCGATTTTTATAAGCTGTAAAGTTCAAATTGAAGGAAAATAATGGAGACACCTTTTGCGACAACACCATTTCAAGACCTGTATTATAACTTTTATCCGCATTTTGGAAAATGGCATAAATCAAAGTGCTGTTGGGAACGGTAACAGATAGCCGTGTAATGACCCCCTCAGTAACACGATGAAAAAAAGCGGAATAATAATAGCCATTATCCCAACTCGTCTTGAAACCCAACTCAAACGCATTGGTAAATTGCGGACGCAAAGCGGGATTGCCGACTTTTATGATTTCAACATCGTCATATTTAGGAAAAATACGAATATCTACTTCGTTTGGTCTGTCCACCCGGCGGTTGTAAAAGAGCGATAACTTGTTGTGTTCATCAATTTTATACGCCAAACGAACCGTTGGGAAGGGTTGTGTATAGTTATAACCATCACTTTTGTAGGTATTGTGATTCGGATTGACTTCATATCGCAAACCGACATATTCGCCCCGCAAACCAATCTCTGCTTCATACTTTTTATTCTCGAAAACATAGTTGCCATAAAGCGCAGGAATCGTTTCACGATACGTTGCCTCGCCACCTGCATTCACATCTAATGGAGAATTGATGCCCGGAAAGAATTGCATATTCGTAGGGATATTTCTAATGCGTAACTTAAATCCGCCTTCAAAACGCCCGTATTTCAAAGGGCGCACGTAGTCCATATTAAAGTCTGAAACGTGTTCATCAGAAAGCAATTTGAAGGCATCTTTACCAGTAAAGGTCGGGCGAATATTGTCAAAAAAGTATTTTTCATCTTCTCGATGGAAAGTATAATTGAAACCCAAATTCAACAAATGCCCCGGTTGTTTGTACTTGTGTTGATACGCCGCCGAAGCGACAACCGTTGTTTTCAACTCATCTTCCAAAAACTGCCACAGATGCGTGCGTTGCGACAAGTCTTTATTGAAAAACGGTTCGTCGCCATTGTCAATGATTTTTTCTCTGCCGTACAAACCAGAGATAGTCAACATGTTTTGATTGTCAATTGACCAATCAATACCCGCTTTTAAGGTCGTAAAGCCCGTATTTCTATTGCGTTTTGTTTGTTGATTGATGACCGTACCGTCGGTATAAATGCGTTCAACAAATTCATTTTTGTTCAGCGTTTCGGTATAAAGATAGTCGCCTTGAAAAAACGCATTGATTTTATTCTTTCTATAATTGAGTGATACTGAGGGGTTGACTTTTGGCGTGTTTTGATACTGCGGTCTGATAGTCGGTAAGTTTTCTTTTTTAATCCACAAAGCACCGAGTCCCGTTGCGAAACCGATTTTACCCGTGAAGCCTTCCTCTTTGTTCTTTTTGTAAATGATATTGATGATACCTGCGTTGCCATTGGCATCATATTTTGCAGAAGGGTTATTTATAATCTCAATTCTGTCAATAGATGACGCTGGAATATTGTCCAAACCCGTTTGATTGCCAAAACCTGTTAACGCCGTTTGTTTACCGTCCATCAAAACAGCCACTTTATCATTGCCACGCAATTGAATCTTTCCATCTTGCACCGTAACGCCTGGGAGATTCTGCATGGCTTGCAAAACAGAACCGCCGCTTTGACTGACATTGTCCGAAACATTGAATGATTTTTTATCCATCTTCCCGCCCACTTCATCTTGTTTAGTGGTCACGACCAATTCATTCAAAGTTTTTACATCTGCGACCATGTCAATCGTCGTCAAATCTAAAAAATTGGTCAAACTACCGACGAAAAGCGGTTGATTCTTAGTTTCAAAGCCAATAATGGTGATTTGAAGGATATAATTGCCAGGTTTGATATTGGAAATAGTGAATCGCCCTTCTTCATTTGTCACCGTTCCGATAACAAAAACAGCATCTTTCTCTGTTTTTAGAACCACATTGGCATAAGGCAAAGCCGTACCCGATGTTTTATCTTTTACAATGCCCGATATGGTGACAAGCGTGCTTTGAGCATGAATCTGTAAAATAGAATTGATAAAAAAGGAGAGAATTAAAATGACCTTCAATTTCATTGTTAACTTTTTTATGAATGTTAAAAAGCTGCAAGGTAAGGAATATTGTTTTTTTTTAAGGGCTTCATACTGAGGGGGAGTATTTTTAAAATATATAAGATAATTTTTTAACAAAAAAACTACTTCTTTAGTTGTAAACAATCTGTTTTAATTGTATAAATTTGTTCTGCTTTTATTTTTCAATGAAAAAAATTAATTAACTAAAACGAAAAATTGCTATGGATTTCACTGATTCATTATCCGATCTTCCTCAACTATTCATGCAGCATTTACCAAAAATTGCGATGGCTGTTTTAACCTTAGTCATTGGACTTTGGATTGTCGGCTGGATAACGCGATTGCTTGAAAATGCGATGCAAAAACGCGGTTTTGACCAAACCATTCGCCCTTTCTTAGCATCATTGGTCAATGTCGGTTTGAAAGTGATGCTTTTATTGAGTATTGCGGGTATGTTTGGCGTTGAAACAATTACGTGACGGCAACACTGTATAAAGCAAATAGGAAAAGCGCAACACCTGTGATGAGTCCCAATGCACCCAAAAGAATGCCCAGTTTTGCTCTTTTCTTTTGCAGTCTTGTTGCCGATATATTTGAAATGACCATAATGGATATCAAAATGGACAGCAAACCCAATAAAGCAGGCAAAAGAAGCCCAAGTAGTAAGAGAGCAGTTGAAGAACTGTGCCAAAGGAGTACAATACCGATATTAGACAGTAAGGAAGAGGCGCCCAAAACAACCGAGCGATTGGCAGATTGATTGGGATTGCTCTCTTTTTTCTCTTTACTGAGCTTTTTGTCCATTATTTTAAGCATCAGTTGCTTAAAATAGGGCATTTTTTCCGATTGATACTGAGGGGTGGCTGTACGACTTATGGTTGTCGTAGAAATATTTGCATCACTTTTAGGAGAAATAATGAAAGCGGTATTGCAAACGAACATCAGCAACAAAGTAATCATTAAGAGCGGTGTTTGATTCTGTTTCATTTTTAGTGAATTTAGAAAAAGTGGAAAAATATAAGACAATTTCAGCTTTGAATATAACATTTAAAATGGAAATTGTCATCATTTGAAATGATATTTGTCAATTTATCGCTTTTTTAATAACCAATAACATGCCCGAAAATTATGAAAACGACCTTTTTTAATATGCTTTAATGTTTATCTAAAACAATAACGTAAAAATAAACAATAACTTCGTTTCAAGAAAATACTGTTGTGAACGGAGAGATAGAAATCCAAAAACTGAATAAAATATCAGAGAAAACATAGAAAACAGGGTCAGATAGTGGAGAATTTTCTCATAATGGGTAATTTTAGCTACAAAATGGCCTAAAATGGGCTGGCATAATTTTTTAGTATTATTAGACACAAACGTTCTTTCGTAAACTTTAAAAGCAATTAACTATGAAAAAGATACTTTTTGCATCAGCACTGTCAACAGTTTTCATTTTACTAACACTTGTGTCTTGTAACAACGAGCCACCTAAAAGCGAATTAGAAAAAAAGTCAGAAAGATTGGCAGATGCTGCCAAGGATTTGGGTAAAGAAGTCGGTGAATCAACTAAAACGGCGGGCGAAGATATGCAGGATGCGGCTCATGACATGAAACAGGACATGGAAAAAACCCGCAAACAACTCAAAGAAGATATTGACGCATCCATCTCAAATATCAATAAAAAAATAGCAGAAACCGATAAGAAGATGGACAAAGCCGCTAAAAAACAAAAAGAGGCTTGGGCGCAGGAAAAGAAAGATTTGATTGCAACACGTGACCGACTCAAAGAAAATTTAAAAGAAGTTGGTAATGATATGAAAGACGGTTGGAATGAATTCGCCGCTAATGTGAAACAGACATTAAAAGACGTAAACGATAAAATTAATCAATAAAATTTAAAGCTATGAAAAAGCAATCATTAATCGTAAGGTCTATTTTGATACTAAATCTTATTTTTTTTCTCGGGTTGTTGTTTGTTAATTATGCTTCCTTAATGGGATTTATCAATGGCGTAACGATCCGTGAGGTATCTG